>NZ_JBFXHJ010000101.1:0-8141 GCF_050177135.1 Methanomethylovorans sp. | reverse complement strand
AAAAATGTACGGCTTTGTATGGAGTTCCCACGATGTTCATCGCCGAATACACTCATCCGATGTTCAAGATGTTCGATCTTTCTTCCTTGCGTACGGGAATAATGGCTGGTTCAACCTGCCCTATTGACTCCATGAAAAGGGTAATAAATGAAATGAACTGCAAGGAAATTACAATTGTGTATGGTCTGACGGAATCGTCTCCCGGAATTACCCAGACCACAACCGATGATCCAATTGAACTGAGAGTGGCGACTGTAGGGACAGTGTTCCCTCATGTGGAAGCCGCAGTGCTGGACCCGGAAACATATGAGCCGCTGCCTCCGAATACCATCGGAGAGATATGCTGCCGCGGCTATAATGTGATGAAAGGCTACTATAAAATGCCTGAAGAAACAAAAAAAGCGATCGATAAAAATGGCTGGCTGCATAGCGGAGATCTGGGCACATGTGATGAGAATGGCTACTACCGGATCACGGGCCGCATAAAGGATATGATCATCCGCGGTGGTGAGAATATCTATCCAAGGGAGATAGAGGAGTTCCTGTATACGATCGACGGCGTGAAGGATGCACAGGTAGTGGGAATCCCTGACACAAAATACGGGGAGATAGTAGGTGCTTTTATCATGCTCAACGACGGAGCACAACTTACGGAAGAGGACATACAGGACTATGCCCGCACCAAGATCGCCAGGTACAAAGTTCCAAAGCATATATTCTTTGTCAAGGAATACCCCCTTACAGCAAGCGGCAAGGTCCAGAAGTTCAAGCTCAGGGAACTTGCAGTGCAGCTAATAGAAAATAAAAAAGGAGAAGAGGCTTAAGCCTCTTTTTCACTTTGTTTTTTATCTTTTTGCCTTTTTTAAGTGGGACATAAAGGCAAATCCCAAGACCACAGACAAAATGTCAAACCCTGGAATACCCTTACTTTCCGGTTCTTCTTGTGCTGACCCTTCTTCGGGCATGGGGACCATCTGAGAGTAATCGCTCTCTAGCGTCATGACAATACCTGTAAAGGCAGGATCATTGCTGTAGTAATCATAGAGACTTCCTACGAGTTCGGATGTGGTGGCATTTTCGGCAGGCAGATGAGAGACCATCAGATCTATCATTGCTTTGCTATCGGCACCCCTTGCCTCTCCCATCTTCGGAGCCAGAGCATCTGCAACGGCATTGGTGGAATCGAGCTGGTCCTCAGCATCGTAGGCAAGGAACACAAAGAGGTCCACGTTATCTGAAAACTTGGTGAAGTCTGCCATATCATAAGATGCAGGCATATCCACTGCCAGAGGTATCCTGTCAGTTGTCGTTTTCCTTACTTCTTCAAGGAGCAACATATTATCCTGGCATGCCTGTTCAGTGTCCTCTGTACATGGATCTAGTGTAATATCTATACCATCAAAATCCGACAGGGACTTTGTGTTATAATCCAGGATAGCGTTCACAGTAGATAGCAGCTGGTCTTTTCCTGATGTGGCATTGGTCCCTTCAGGAATAAACAGCATAGCATACACCTTTATGTCATTTTCATGTGCAGTCTTGATGAACCTTTCAGATTTCCAGATCGAATCTCCTGTAGTCCTCAGGAAAACCATATTCACACCTGTTGCATTGAACCGGCTGAGGATGGTATCATCATATTCCTCCACATCAAAATACCTTACAGACAACACTTTTCCTTCGGGAAGGACCAATTCAGGGGTCTTGATCTCTTCAATGATCTCTGCAGGCTGCTCTTCAGTTTGTATCGCTGAGAAACTTATAGTTGGCTCATGTGGAATATACTTACGGACGAAAAGATAGTCTATAGACATATATCCAGTGTTGGGTGAACCCTCGACATAAGTATTGGATTTCAGGAACACTTTCATTTTAGTTCCAGGAACGTAAGGTTTCTCCTCAGTTGAAACAACATCCATTCTTGGATCCCTTACCCCATTCTTGAACCATGCCACTTTATTGATCTCTTCGCCTTCCTGATACCAGGCTGTTTCAGAGATGTACCAGACATTATTCTGAACATTCACATCAGACAGGTCCCAGGGATTATATCTGAGATTGGCTTTGTAATTCTTCATGGTCCATGTGACAAAAGCTTCATTGTTCTGTTCTGTCTGCAGGAGTATCCAGTTCTTTGTCTCACTTTGAGGGTCCACAAAACCCTGTTGCAGGACAGGACCTCTGGTATCTTCACCAGTGGACACTTTTTTTCTTTTTACGACAAGACTTGAATTGATCGGAAAGTCTTTCTTTGACTTGATCACAGAAAAACCGTTCGGATGCTTTGCAGGAACGATAAGGTTGCACACACCTGAACTGAATCCAAGCTGGCCTCCTCCGTTGGTCTGAGATTCCCATTTGGTGAATTCAAGACGGGAATTACCGAAATCATCAAAAAGTTCAAAAGTAGAAGCACCGTTGCTCACATCCTCTGCCAGAGGATTCCCATAATACATCTTTATTTCGGACTCGCTTTTAGCTTTGATCGATGGAACTTTCACCCAGATCGATGCTGTTGCAGCAGCCTGGTCCCAGCTCTCTGTCCAGTGACTAAGCTGTTTTCCGGCAGATTCGAACCTTATATCTTTGCCCTGAGGATCGGCTTTGGTAAAATCAAAGTTAGAACCGTCAAGTAAGATATTTATCTGATATCCGGAAAGGTCCACGCCGGAGTTATCTTGGGCATACAGGGTGGAACTGTAGTTCCACTCTCCTCCACCGTCTCCTGTCAACGCCTGAACAGATCCTGCCGTAAGCAGGAGTACAGTAAACAAATATAATAATTTTATGAGTGATCTTGCCATCATTTCATTCACCTTTTGAACATTGGCTTTCTTCTGAACACGAAAAGACATGTGAACAGAGCTAAGAGGAATTTGTAGCTCCTATTGTAAAATAAGATCATCACTTATTAAATAGATTACTTTTGATCCAGACTTTTTGTGCGCACATAGTTTATATAGAATAATATATATACGCAATATATCATTATATAAGTATAATCGCTAATAATTACTTTAAGATACACCTTGCTACCGGATTCAGAATGAATATAATAACATCTTTCCCGGAGGGTGCGGGAAACAAGGAATTATAATGATATCTGAGGATTTTTCAAAGACCCAGCCAATGGGTAATGGATATAAGAGCTATATGAGTACTCCGGAACTTGAAAAGATAATAGATAGCATACCTGACGTGATCGGTATTCAAGGCCATGAGCATACGATCATCTGTTATAATCAGGCTGGGTACACACTGCTGCAAAAAGACCATTCTGAAGTATGCGGAAAAAAATGCTATGAACTTATTGGCCTTGAGAAGCCTTGTGAAAATTGTGCTACTTCAGAAACATACCAGACAAAAAGTCCTGCACGTGTCCAAAAATATATCGATCATTTTGGTATGTGGTTCGATGTACGAGCATATCCTGTGCTTGATGAGAATGGAAATATCCAATACGTGGTGGAACATCTCCGTAACATAACAAGGGAAAAGCAGATCGAAGAAGAACTGGAGAAAAGCCGCAAGAGCCTCGAATATAGGGTAGAGGAACGTACCAGGGAACTCTTTGAGGCAAATACACTGCTAAAGAATGAGAATATGATCCGGAGAAAGGCTGAAGCTCTGGCCATTGAGAACGAAAAGAAATACAGCAACATCTTCAAAAATTCCATTAATGCTTTTGCCTTGCATCAGATAATAACAGATGAGAATGGCAGACCTACAGACTACGTTTTTTTGGAAGTGAATCCGGCTTTTGAAAAAATTACCGGACTTAAGGCCGCTGATATTATTGGAAAAAAGGTTACTGATGTTCTTCCAGGCATTGAAAGTACAGGTTTTGTTGAAATATACGGAAAGGTTGCTCATGAGATGGAACCGATCCGTTTAACCAAATATTCACCCCCTCTCAAAAAGTACTTTGACATCTCAGTATTCTCATCTCAGAAAGGACAGTTTGCAGTGACATTCGCTGATATAACTGAAATAAAAGAAGCAGAAAAAGTTCTCATAGAAGCAAAAAAGTTAGCTGAAGAAACAAATAGTGCAAAGAGCGAATTCTTTGCTGGTATAAGTCATGAACTAAGAACACCTTTAAACTCTATAATAGGATTTTCTGAACTCATACTCACCAGGGAAAATGGAGACCTGACAACAGAACAGGAGAGATTTATCCTTAACATCCTGAATAGCGGAAAGAACCTGCTGGAATTGATCAATAACATCCTGGACCTTTCAAAGATGGAATCAGGAAAGATGCTGACCTATTATGAAAATTTTTCCGTGGCCCAGGAAATCAATGAAACCAAAATGTCGGTCTACCCACTTGCATTGAAAAAGAATATAAGTATTGAAACCTGTGTCGACCCAGAGATTGGTGATGTCTGGGCAGACCGCGGAAAGTTCAAACAAATCCTGCTTAACCTGCTGAGCAATGCGATAAAGTTCACTCCCGGCGGAGGAATTATAACCGTCACATGCAGAGTGAAAGATGATGAATTGGTCGTTTCTGTACAAGACAGCGGAAAAGGGATCGCAGAAAGTGAGCAGCAGAAGCTGTTCAAGTCCTTTGTGCAACTAAAATCCCATGGAGATATTCCAAAAGAAGGAACTGGCCTGGGGCTTGCACTTGTAAAAGAGTTCGTCCATATGCAGGGCGGCAGAGTGTGGGTGGAAAGCGATATCGACAAAGGCAGCACTTTTACGTTCACACTTCCTCTGCTGCAATAAAGGAAAGCGAACCTGCTGATGTTAATATGCTGCAGGTTACACTTATTTATTATCGTTCCTTTTCATGAACTTATATTCAATGTCAAATTGAAAGTATCCTCATCTCCTGTGATACCCTCCCATGGTCTTTTGTAAATTCCGGAAACATTATACTGTCCTGTACTGTTAGCCTTGACAGTCCATTCATGGACCCCGCCAGCTCCGACAAGTCCGGTCCCTGCGGATGAAAAGAATTCGTCCTTTATTAATTCCAGACCCTTTGTAAAACTCATGTTCCATGAATAACCTGTGGTTGGGTTTTCTTCCAGTCTTATTGTAACAAGCTCTCCTGCCTTCAGATCCACTGAAGAGCCACTTTGTTCCCCAGTAAATATTTTAAACATTGTTCCATCTCCTGAGACTTTCTGCACCACTGCATCCAAGGTCTTTGAACCTGATACCAGTGGGTAGTGCTGAGTTGTAATGTAATCTGCCTGTGAGATATTCCCATTGCCATCTACATCGACGTGCACTGACAGTGAATATTCTTTGCCTTGTTCCAATTTACTTGTCGGAACTGCATACCGGAATGTGCTGTTTGTTCCTTGGGTGATGGAAAGACCTTGAATGGTCTGCTCAGCTACCACCCTGGATGCAGTATCTGCAATACTTGCATCTTTAATTGTCACGTATGCTGTTGCATTGGAGAATGAGATATTCTGCCCTTCAAAGGATATGTTACCTGTAAGCATATTCTGTGCCGGGGGATCCACACATCCGGATAAAGCCATAGTGGAAACCAAAACCAGCATTAATGAAGTGTGGATTATGATCCATCGATCATTTGTTGTCATGCTCTCACTTCCTTATTCATAGAGATTGGCTCGTACCTATAAATCCCTTGTTTAAGCTGCGAATGATCTGGAACTTATATTCATTGATCTTGTGAACTTCATTTTCACAGTCGTATGAATATGTTTAAATCAGAGGTCTGTCAATCAATTATGGGTGAAATGGAATGAGTGTTCTTGTGCTTGTCAGACATGGAGAATCACGCTGGAACCTGGAGAACAGGTTCGCGGGCTGGGTAGATGTTCCTCTGAGCGAAAAAGGGATCATGGAAGCGATGGACTGTGCAAAATATCTTCAGTCTTTTGAATTTGACGTTGCTTTCACATCAAAGCTCACACGAGCTCAGACTACATTGATGCTGATATTATCATACCAGAAAAAGACAGGCATTTTCCTGCATGATGATGGAAAAGGGGATGAATGGTCCCTTCATCCCATGCGCGTAGATGAAAGCGAGATGCCCATATATTCCAGTGAAGCATTGAATGAACGGTATTATGGAAAACTGCAGGGACAGAACAAACAACAGGCCCGTGAGGTTTACGGAGAGGAACAGGTCTTTATCTGGAGGCGAAGTTTTGATATCTCACCTCCAAATGGTGAAAGTCTGAAAGATACATATGAACGGACAATACCATATTTTAAGGATAATATACTGCCTTTCCTTGAAAAAAAGAAAAATGTGATAGTAGTCGCCCATGGAAATAGTCTGCGCTCAGTGGTCAAGTATATAGAGAACATATCCGACGAAGATATTCCAAAATTTGAGCTGAATACAGGAGATCCAGTAATATACGATCACAAAATGGGTAAATTCACTAAAAGAAGTAGATGAAGATCAACATCTGCTATCACTCATAGGGTGATATCTCATCGGGCATCGGAGTACTATGCAGTACACATTCATCGCCATGTTCAATAAGTTCCTTTATGGCGCTTTTAAGCAGCGAAGGATAAACCAATCCAACTGCTTCCTTGATGGCTTTTCCTTTGCAGAAGAACTTGAACGTAGGAGCTGATCTTACACCGTACCTCATGGCTGTCACCGGACTATCCATACCGTTCATCCTGATGAAAGTACAGGAATTCCTGAACTCTGCGGCATACTCCCGGAAATATGGTTCTATCTGCTTACAATGAGAACATGCAGGAAGATAAAACATGACCACCATAGGTTTTTCCTGGTTTGCCAGCATTTCTTCCCAGTTAGAATCATTAAGCTCTATAATGTCACCATTTGTTATAATATCACTCCCCCACACTTTTTTTGATCCTGATGATATTAATAAGTATTCCTCATAATATACCCCTCAAGTATAGCGGAAGGGTAATCAATCAGAATATATGGTATATATGGAGATATATTTATATTTCCTGAAAGGCTTGGTCTTAAGATATATGGTTGCTCCTGAGGGGGAACTATCCATAATACGAAAGATAGACCGGGAAAACCTATGGATCATAAAGCAAGGTCATGGATGCAATACGAACTCTCGCTGCTTGAAAGCTGCAGGACTGTCCTAGGAGATACATATACAGGTACTGAACTGAAAAACCGATCAGAGTTCTTAACAGTTTTCCTGGATACGATCCCTTTGCCTGTATTCTACAAAGACGTGTGCGGGAAATACCTCGGCTGCAATAAGGCATTTGAACAGTTCATAGGGAAGACCAGAGAAGAAATAATTGGTAATACTGTGCCCGATACCTGGCCAAAAGAATTTGCAGAAAAATATGACAGCATGGACAGGGAACTTTTTGAAACGCCTGGTAAACAGATATATGAATGGCAAGTCGCGCTGTCTGACGGATCAAAAAAAGAGGTGATCTTCCATAAAGCCACTTATAACGATACATCCGGAAAAACAGCCGGGATCATCGGGGTGATACAGGATGTTACTGAACTTACACAGGCTATTAGCCTGCTGGAGGAAAGTGGAAAGGACTTAAGGTCCATCCTGCATTCTTCTACCGAATCTATAATCCTTATCGACATCTCAGGCATTGTCCTTGATGCCAATGAAGTTGCAGCTCGTCGCCTGAAGACAAATCTAGAAACGTTCAAAGGAAAGAACGCATATGATTTTTTGGCTCCTGAAGTTGCGGAAAATCGCAGGAAAATGGTATGTAAGGTAATAGCAGAAGGCAGGCCAATACATTTTGAAGATGAACGTGACGGATATGCTGTGCTAAATTCCATATATCCAATATTCGACAAAGATGGAAAAGTAGAGAGACTGGCCATTTTTGGTATGCATATTTCAGCAGCCAGAAGGGCAGAAAATACATTACAAGCTAATGAAGAACTATACAGGGACATTACTAGTACAGCTTTAGATGGTTATCTGTACATAAACTTCGATGGGATCATCCTTGAAACGAACGAAACATACTGCACGCTCAGTGGCTATACGCGGGAAGAACTACTTGGCATGCACATTTCAGACCTGGAAGTAAATGAGAGCTATGAACAAACAGCCGCTCACATATGCAAGGTCATTAAATCAGGAAAGGACCGTTTCGAAACAAAACACCGTACTAAGAACGGTAACATACTGGATATTGAAGTCAGCACA
>NZ_JBFXHJ010000100.1:0-8147 GCF_050177135.1 Methanomethylovorans sp. | reverse complement strand
AAAGTGGGCCCGGGGAGATTCGAACTCCCGACCTCCGCCGTGTGAAGGCGACGTCATGACCAGCTAGACCACAGGCCCTTTGAGCAGGGTAGAATAGTATTCCTTCTCTATAAGCCTATCGCTGCAACGCTATATCAGGTTTTCTGGGACCTCACGTATCTGTAGGTGAAGAATCCTGCCAGTATGGCCCCGGCTATTATTGTGAAAAGTGCCAGGTCACTGGGCATCACTGCATACACACCCACAGCGATCATTGTGCCGGTGGCCACGGCCAAGGGGATCAAAAGTGAGTGTTTTCTGATCTGTTGCTCTTTTGGGTCTGTCATCAGTTCACATTCCTTTGTTAATATATAAGCAACATTCAATTATATATATTTTTCTCAATATAATCTTATATAGCGTTTGGATGCAATGCAGTTCCTTCAGGACAACAGTCCTAGAGCCATGCAGGCCACTGCAACATACCTCAGCAGCTTTCCCAGGAACACAAGAACAGAGAAGATCTTAAAATCAAGTTTCATAACACCGCCCATGGCCGTAATGGCATCGCCTATTACCGGCACCCAGGTGAAGAGCAGGGAATACACACCATACTTAGTGAACCACTTCTCGGCATTATCCAGACGCTGCTGTGGGATCGACAGGTATTTTTCAATAAGGTCTTTGCGCCCCGCAAGGCCGATGTAATATGTGGTGCATGCACCGCAATAGTTTCCCACGGATGCGACCATGACCAGCAATACGGGATCAAATCCTTTGTTTATGAGTAACAACAGCAGCGCTTCAGAACCGAATGGCAGCACTGTGGAAGCCAGAAAGCTTGCCAGGAAAAGGCCTGCATATCCGTAAACAGCAAGATCTAGAACTGCGGTCATTGCATCCAATTGGACCATTTAGCATAAATATCAGGCGCATCTCCGTAATTCTCACGGGGCACACAAATATTAATGGATGTAACTGCAAAGAATACCAGTTCTCATACTGATCTCAGGTTAAGTTCCGTTGATAATGTTCAAAAAGGCTTAAGTCGGCACAGGTACAATCTGTTCCCATGCTTGCGTCTGAAGTCATATCGCGTTTGCGGGGCATATATACTCCGGGTTTTTTTGACCGGATAAATGACCCTTTCTATGTGCTTATCTCCACAGTGCTGTCACAGCGCACCAGGGACGATGTTACTATTCCCACAACTGAGAAACTGTTCAGTGTCTATGGTTCCCTGCAGGCTATGGCAACAGCAGATCCTGAGGATATCGAGAAACTGATAAAGGACGTGGGGTTCTACAGGGTCAAGTCCGGGCGTATCATTGAGATCTCAAGGATACTGCTTGAGGAGTATGAGGGTAAAGTGCCGGATAACATCGATGAGCTTCTCAAGCTGCCGGGAGTGGGCAGAAAAACCGCTAACTGTGTACTCACTTATGCTTTTCGCAAGGATGCCATTGCAGTGGATACTCATGTGCACAGGATCTCCAATCGGCTTGGCCTGGTTACAACGAACGCTCCTGAGGACACGGAAACCGAGCTCGAACGTGTGGTCCCCAGGGAACTGTGGCAATACGTCAATGAACTGCTGGTGAGGTTCGGCCAGGATGTATGCCGCCCGGTCTCTCCAAAATGTGATGTTTGCGTGCTTGCAGACCTTTGTCCGTCCAGAATGATACGTGTGAAATGACATTTAAAATCTTTTGTTGCAGCTGTATCTCATAATCTATAAAACACAAATAACCCATACTTCCTCCGGGCAGGAACAAATTCATAAGCCTTTTCCTCACTTACAGGAGATATTCATGAAAGCTACTCAGATAGATCATGCACTTGATGGTACACTGACCCCTGAAATGGAGTTAATTTCTAAGATCGAGAAAATAGATGAAGAGACAGTCATTTCCAGGGTTGCGGATGGCAGCCTCGTTATCATGAAGAGGGATAATGGCCGGTGCGTTGCCATAGGCAAGGGTGCGACAACTAAGGTAAATGTGAACCTCGGCACTTCTTCTGACACCATCCATCCGGGTGAAGAGATAGAAAAGGCGCATATTGCAGAAAAATATGGTGCGGACACCATAACCGATCTTTCCATGGGCGGCGATATCTCTGCTATCCGGAAGTCTATTTTTGAAAATACGTCCCTGCCGATAACTACAGTGCCTATCTATCAGGCTGTTGTGGAAAAGGGCTTAATGGATATGAATGCAGATGACATTCTTTCTTACCTTAAAGCTCATGTGGATGAAGGTGTGAGTTCCGTTGTGCTGCACTGTGTGCAGAAAACGATGCTTGACAGGATCAAAGGCACAGGCAGGGTCATGGGTATGGTCTCCAAGGGAGGATCTTTCACAAGCGTATTCATGTTGTCTGAGAAATGTGAGAACCCTTTCATTGAGCATTTTGATGAGATCATGGGGATCCTCAGGAAAAAAGATGTTGTGCTCTCTCTGGGTAACACCATGCGTAGTGGCTGTATCCATGATCTGTGGGACGAAGCCCATAAAATGGAGGCTGAGAGCAATGCGCAGCTTGCCCATGAGGCCCATGAGCACGGAGTGCAGGTCATTATAGAAGGTATGGGCGGGCACATACAGGCAAATGACATTGCTGCAAAAGTTCAGTTCTATAGATCTCTTGCCGATTATCCTCTGTTCGTTGCAGGTCCATTGCCAACGGATATTGCTGTAGGGTATGATCACATTGCAGGAGCTGTGGGAGCAAGCATGGCAAGCGGTGCAGGTGCCGATTACCTGTGTTATATCACTCCGGCTGAGCATCTGTCCCTTCCGTCACCGGAACAGGTAAGAGAAGGTCTGGTCGCCTTCAAGATAGCATCTCATATCGGAGATTCCATAAAATACGGTATAAGTGGCAAGGATCTGGAACTTGCCAGGAAGCGTGTGAGATTTGACTGGGAAGGACAGATGGAACATGCGCTTGACCCTGATAAACCCAGGACCATGTGTCCGGATGATCCGGGTCCTTGTACCATGTGCGGTAAATACTGTGCTATCAGTATCATGAGCAATTACCTGGCAGAGGGTAATTGAGCAACATGATCAACGGAAGACCAAGCGTTCATAACACTTTCAGGTCTTCATCGACATCTTCCACAGAATATTGAAGTGCCACGCCTTTACTATCAAGAAGGGTGAGCATTTCCCATTTACTGGTGAATCCTGCAAGCTCAGTGGCTTTTCCAAGAGATAGTTTCCCCTCTCTATAGAGTTCTACTGCCAGTACCTTTTTTATAAAGCCCGGCATCTCGGCCTCACTTACTTTTACGTTCAGGGGAAAGTCCGAGGGGAGACCCACAGTTGTTTTAACTTCACTCATACTAACATTTATAACTGGTATTCTGACTACATTAATTTTCCTGCATATCTGTTAAAGAAGTTAAAATGCTGATTTTCTACAATATTATCAAACCACAGAGGACACAGAGCACACAGAGATGAAGGCGTCAGATTCCATAAATCCATACCTCTGCGCTCTCTGTGTGCTCTGTGGTTAGTTTCTCATGTAACCGGACATTGGGTTTTTTGACTGTATAATTAGGCGGTTTTACTACGCTCCGACTAATGCTACAGAACAAAACCGAAAAGATTAATTTCAAGCCCACTTAAATTCCCTTCAGGCTGTAATAAGGTGGTCATTTGATGTCAGGATATGCAAATCCCTCAGCGAATAGCAATGTATCGCTTTTTAAAGAATTCCCCGGTCAGACAAGCAAGCAGTATTTCCAGTGGTGGCTGAAGCCAGTCACCATACTGGTGTCCATGCTGTTGCTCACCAGCATGTTATCTTCCATGTTCTCCGGTCTTGCCGGTATCGCAGGCGCAAGAGGCTCGCTATTATCTGACCCTTCCGGCTCATCAGGTGTGCCGGATTCCCTGAAAGCTCTGCTGACGATAGGCGCTGCAACATTTATCGGCGGCTGTGCCGAGAACCCTATGGACGACATTACAACCGAAGCCCAGAAAGCGACAGGTGCAAAAGATGCCGACCCATACGGAACAAACAACCCATTATACGAAAAAGCCTTATCATCCTACGATAAAATCGAACAGCAACAAGCCGAACAGTCAGGCGAACAGCCAGACGGCGTCATTGACATAGAAAAGCTCACCTGGCCAAGAGAGATCCCCCGTCCAGACGGAACAACACAAATGATGACAGAAGAAGAATTCCTGGGACTTAGTTTCCCTGAATTGATGATACCAAGAGGCGACGGTAGTTACGATCTTGGTCTAATGAAGTTCAAATTTGATTTAATAGGTTACGACACACACATATTATTCCCTGAAGGTCCAGAAAACGACTTTATAATAGACGGCCATGGGAGAACTCCAGAAATCTCTGGAGGTGTGAGTGGCAGATTCACATATATGGATAGTGTATTTACTGAAGGCTATTATCCTGTATTCAATCAAGCATTCGTTGATAAATACAAGGGAGCCGCTAGCTTCAGCCGGGACAATAGAGATATTGAAAGCAAAATTTTTGTACGAGTAACATCGGATACTTTAAAAGACTACAAACCTCTCGAATTTCAAGACCCTGTATTTAAAGATGCGTCCCACATTATTGAAATAATCCCTGATTCAGGTCTATATATTTGGGTTAGTCCTGTTCCAATTACTGGTTTTAAACCTGATGGTAGTATATCTACGCAATTGGATAGTGCAGGCGATTTTGCAAAAAAAGACGGCAATATTGAGCTTGGTTTCGATATACAGGTAAAGGATTGAAAGGTAAATCCCTTCTTTTCCCGCATCTGTGCTTCTATCTATCCGTTGGGTTATAAACTGCTATTTATCTACTGATTCAACCCATTTGGCCATTTGTCTGATGCAGCAACGCCTGCAAGCAGATATGTGGTAGCAGCTGAAAAAATCACATTGCCAGCGCAATAACCCTTATAGATTCCTGTTGGTCCTCCTCCTGAGCAAAGAGAACCAAGAATGACCCCGCCCACTACTTCACCAACAGCAAGTGTTGACTTCATCTGGCTTGCAGAATCAGAGTTCTTCTCATAGCAGAAATTAGGTTCAGTATCAGGATATCCTGTTCCCTTTACAGTCACGCATGATATTGTTTGTTTTGGGTGTGGCAATATTCCATCCTCTTTCACGCATTTCTTGTACTTTGTGCCCTGCTCATAATTATAATATTTCATGCTCTGATAAGCAAAATTGCTTTTGCGAGTACTATCTTCAATTCGTTCACTCGTTTCTGTTATTTTGTAAACAATATCTTCTTGAACATTCATTTTCTTTTTATTATCCTCCATAGTTTTCTCATACCACTCTTTCATATACGCATTGGGTTCATTGCTATTTTCACCCATGCTGCTCAGATACCTCAAAGCAGCATCAAACTCAACAGGATCATCATGTATTGAACCATACGTATATGTTGTCACCCTTGACTTCTCGCCATCTTCATTCACATAGTCAAATTCAATATCCCTGCCCAAATAAACCTGCCCTGGGAAAGACAAAGGCACATGATGCATATCAATTAACTGATATTGAACAGGTGCATTTTCAGTTGACACCATCGAAGTTCCAGAAGACCAAATCATCTTCAGGACATTGGCAGGTTCAATTCCATAACCCCATTCATCAATCACCGCAGCAGTATATATTTTATCATTAGGGTAGTAATCCGAACACTGGCAATCACCCATGGAAATCGTCAGATCCGCCTTGCACGGCGAAGCAAGGAAAAACACATTATTCTTGTCCCCGTCACGAATTTCAACATAAGGCTTATCTGTTGCAGCAGGAGTTGAAGTCATTATCTTCTCTTGTGTCAAAGTCCCGCTCTCCATGCTATTGGGCCATTCATTTCCATAAAGGCAGAGATTATCAGTCCCGCAATTGCTTGCATCTCTCAGATCCATCTGCATATCAAGTGTAGCAGCAGCAGCTATAAATCTCACATTAGATCACAGTAAAATTGAAGCGAAATTTATCCTCTTATCCCGGCTTTCCCTCGCAAATGCATCTTTATACAAGAACTGCTAATGAATAATCATGCAGTACACAATAGTCCTTGAGGTTGCAGAAGAAGGTGGATACACTGCACGCTGTCTGGAACTTCCGGCAGCGATAAGTGAAGGGGATACCAAAGAGGAAGCTCTGGAGAACATCAAGGAAGCCATCGAGCTGGTGCTTGAAGTTACCGAGGAACAGGCCAGGGTGCTTGGCGAGATCGCAAAGGTTGATGTTGCAAGTGCCTGAACTCCCTGGTGTTCAATTCGTTGGGGAAATGTTCATACTAAACACATAAAAGATCTGTTTTTGGCAGAACCTTCTCTATAAAACAATACTTTTCCCTACATACCCCATCGCAAACATAATATAAAATGCGCCAGTTTCCATCACTGACTTATATAAAGTCGCATATGAAGAGTATATATAGTCTTTATTGATGCAATTTTGTAGGTGAAGTATGTTACTAGTCGGAGAAGCACTCATCGGCGAGGAACCAGAACTCGCACACGTAGACCTTATCATTGGTGACAAGAACGGTCCTGTAGGACTTGCCTTTGCAAACGGACTTACCCAGCTGTCCGCCGGGCACACCCCTCTTTTGTCAGTCATCCGTCCCAACCTGCCAGCCAAACCCTCCACGCTCATCGTCCCAAAAGTTACTGTGAAGAACATGGGACAGGCAGCTCAGATCTTCGGTCCTGCCCAGGCAGCCGTGGCAAAGGCTGTTGCAGATGCCGTTGAAGAAGGCGTCATCGACAAAAAGGATGTGGAAGACCTTGTGATCGTAGCCAGCGTGTTCATACACCCGGAGGCAACGGACTACAACAGGATCTACAGGTACAACTACGGTGCCACCAAGCTGGCTCTCAAGAGGGCCATGGAAGGCTTCCCAAGCGTGGAAACAGTTATGAAAGAGAAGGACAGGGCTGCCCACGGCATCATGGGATTCAAGGTCACAAGGCTCTGGGATGCTCCATACCTGCAGGTTGCTCTTGACAATCCCAATATAGCCGCCATCCGCAGTATCGTCGCCCAGATCCCAAAGAGCGATCACGTGATCCTCGAAGCTGGCACTCCGCTCATAAAACGCTATGGTGTGGATGTCATTTCCCAGCTGCGTGAGGTGCGGCCTGACGCCTTCATCGTTGCAGACCTCAAGACCCTGGATACAGGCAACCTCGAAGCCCGCATGGTCGCAGATGCAACAGCAGATGCCATTGTGATCTCAGCCCTTGCACCGGTCTCAACTCTCCAGAAGGCCATCGAAGAGGCACACAAGACCGGCATATATGCTGTAATGGACACCCTCAACTGCGAAGATCCTGTCGCAGTGCTCAACGAGCTCAAAAAACTGGGCTCACTGCCCGATGTTGTGGAACTGCATCGCGGTATCGATATCGAGGAAACAGAACACGCATGGGGCAACATTGCCAAGATTAAGGCTATGTCCACCGAATCCCATAAGGTGCTGGTGGCAGTGGCAGGCGGTATACGCATAGACACCATGCCAGTAGCTCTGGAAGCAGGAGCCGATATCCTTGTGGTAGGCCGTGCCATTACCAACGCCAGGGATGTAAGGCAGGTAGCAGAGAAATTCATAGAAGGCATGAACAAATCAGAGATCGACCAGTTCAGGGTCATGACAGATTTCTGAGCGTGTGCATTGCACACGCTTTTTTCAGGAGGGGTTAAGATCAGCTCAATTATGATAGTGTTGAACCTGAAGACATATCTTGAAGGCACAGGAGAGAACTCAGTAAAGATTGCACAGGCATGTAAGGACGTTGCAGACGATTCGGGCATTGACATTGCAGTTGCCCCGCAGTTCTGTGATATCTACAGAGTGGCTTCTCAGGTGGACATACCTGTATATTCACAGCACCTTGACAGCGTGGGTGCTGGCAGCTTTACAGGCCATGCCTTCTCCAGATGTATCAAGGACGCTGGAGCTGTGGGCACTCTCATAAACCACTCCGAAAGACGGCTTACGCTTGCTGAGATCGATGCTTCCGTGCAGGCCGCAAAGAGAACAGGTCTTGCCACCATTGTCTGCACGAACAACGTGCCCACCTCAGCTGCCGCAGCAGCCCTGTCTCCGGATTACGTTGCCGTGGAACCCCCGGAACTCATCGGTTCAGGTATTCCTGTATCCAA
>NZ_JBFXHJ010000099.1:0-8195 GCF_050177135.1 Methanomethylovorans sp. | reverse complement strand
ATACGCAGCAAAGCACGCTGGTGTCATTTCCATGGGTGAAATGCTTCCAGCAAGGCGTGCACGGGGTCCAAACGAGCCAGGAGGTATCTCCTTCGGTCACCTCGCAGATATTGTGCAGACCAGCCGTGTAAACCCCGAAGACCCAGCACACGTAGCCCTTGAGGTAGTCGGTGCAGGCTGTATGCTCTATGACCAGATCTGGCTCGGTTCATACATGTCCGGTGGTGTCGGTTTCACACAGTACGCAACCGCTGCATACACCAACAATATCCTGGATGACAACCTGTACTACGATGTAGACTACATCAACGACAAGTACAACGGCGCAGCCAAGAAGGGTACAGACAACAAGGTAAAGGCAACTCTGCAAGTTGTCAAGGATATAGCCACAGAGTCCACTCTGTATGGCCTTGAGAACTACGAGAAATACCCAACTGCACTTGAGGACCACTTCGGTGGCTCACAGAGGGCAACTGTGCTCTCCGCAGCAGCTGGTGCCGCAACCGCTATCGCAACAGGTAACGGTAATGCCGGTCTGTCCGGATGGTACCTATGTATGTACCTGCACAAGGAAGGATACGGACGTCTCGGATTCTTCGGTTTCGACCTGCAGGACCAGTGCGGTGCAACCAACGTGTTGTCCTACCAGTCCGACGAGGGTCTGCCTGTTGAGCTGCGTGGACCTAACTACCCCAACTACGCCATGAACGTAGGTCACCAGGGTGGATACGCTGCAATAGCATCTGCAGCACACGCAGGCCGCGGCGACGCATATGCAGTGAACCCACTCATCAAGGTCTGTTTCGCAGACAGCCTCCTGCCCTTTGACTTTACGGCTCCAAGGAAGGAATTCGGTAGGGGCGCACTGCGCGAGTTCATGCCTGCTGGTGAGAGATCACTCATCATCCCGGCAAAGTAAATCCAAAGATAAGACACAGGTAGGCTTTATGCCTACTTCTTTTCTCTTTTTCATAAATTCGCTTTCTAATGCCTCATTTTGTTGGTGTGACCAACTATTATATATGATGCAATTCCTTTTTCTATAGTATATTTAAGGCAGATAGTGCCTGTTTTCATGGAGTGTCACCTATGCAATATAGTCTGGGAATAGATGCCGGCGGAACTTTTACAGATGCTGTCCTCATTCGTGATACGGATGGGGTGATAGTACAGAAAACAAAGGTAATAACCACATATCCTGATCCATTGGACGGGATAAGCAGGGCTATCGATGAACTGGATAAGGAATATGTCCGCAATGTCAAACTGGTGTCGGTTTCCACAACACTTTCCACCAATACGATCCTTGAGGACACAGGATTCCCGGTGGCTGCTATCCTCGTTGGAGATTATGCTATACCACAGGAAGGGTTCCCCACACCTAACTATATCATGGTGAACGGCGGCCATACAAGCAATGGTGAAGAGGCTGCTCCCCTGGATGAGGAAAAAGTAAGGACTTTCGCTCTGGAGGTAAAGGACAAGGTGGCTGCCTTTGCGGTTTCTGCCTTCTTCAGCAACCGCAATTCAGATCATGAGCTCAGGGTAAAGCAGATAATCACAGAACTAACTGGATTGCCGGTGGTATGTGGTCATGAACTGTCCCAGGAAGTGGGGGCATATGATCGTGCGATAACCGCATACCTCAATGCCCAGCTGCTCCCGATCACACACCAGTTCATACAGTCCATACTTAAAGATATTCGTGCAAGAGGGATTGAGGCAAACCTGCTTATGCTTAAGTGTGACGGTTCTGTGGTAGGTATGGAAGAGGCGCTGGAACGTCCGATAGAATCGATCTTCTCAGGTCCTGCCGCAAGCCTTGTAGGTGCTTCCTATCTTGCAAAACTGGACACTTGCGCCATGATAGACGTAGGTGGTACCAGTACCGATGTCGCCCTTATCAAGAACGGAGTGCCTGAACTCAGTGAACATGGTGCCATTGTAGGAGGCTGGAAGACCATGGTCAAAGCTGTCCGCATGGAAACCTCCGCCACTGGCGGTGACAGTCATGTATGGATCAGCGACCACAAATTCCATGTGGGACCCCGCAGGGTCATTCCTCTCTGCCGTGCAGCACAGCAGTATCCGGGTTTCCTGAAGCAGCTGCAGGAGGGCAAGAGCCCTTCCAAGAAGATCCTTGATGAGAACGTGCAATCCACAAAATATTTTGTGCGCACAGGGTTCAAACCTATCGGCCTTACAAAAAGCGAGGAAGAGATATATGATTATATCCTGCATACGCCTGTATCATATGTTGATCTCTTCCAGAAAATGAAAAAGCAGCCGAGCACCTATGCTATTGATAATCTCATAAAGAAGCGCCTGATACAGCCCATTGGTTTCACTCCGACGGATACGCTCCATGTACTTGGGGAACTACAGAAATGGGATACTGAAGCCTCTGTTGCAGGTGCAGAAAAGCTGGCAAAATTACTGCAGATAGATAAAGAAGAATTCTGCCGGCAAGTTAAAAGAAAGGTCGCAAGAAACATGGCAGCAGACCTGATAGCCTACCTCATAGAAGGTATACCGGCCGATATTGTGCAGCGTATCCTGTCAGGCGAGAATTTTACCCGTTTTAAGGTCGAAACTCCTGTTGTACTACTGGGTGGACCTGTGTGGGCGTTCAAGGAAGAGATGGAAAAGCTCATTGATGCACAGTTCATCGTACCTGAATACGCAGAAGTTGGCAATGCGGCAGGTGCACTGGTAGGCAAAGGCATAAAAAGAGTGGATATCCTTATCAAGAAACACTTTGCCCCCATTACCGGAGAAGGTGTCTCGAATGAGGAGCTCAAAGAGGCAAAAGAGGTTGTGGAATACTTCGTGTTCACTCCTGAAGGAAGAAAGGTCTTTGGTGACCATGTTGAAGCCATAGCATTCGCGACCAATATCGGCAAAAAGATAGTAATGGACTACATGATAGGAGCAGGTTATTGTAACAATGAGGTGGAGATCAAGGTCACCAGAAAGGACATGGTGATCACCGAAGGGGAAATGCCCATGGAATCCAAGATCATAGTATTGGGTGTGGGAACTTCCCGTATAGTGATGGATAAGAACTGTATCCCCGAATATATGCGCAAAAAAGCATTCAGTTTCAGCAAAGCGCTTGATGGATCATATTCCGGAAGATGATCATCCTTCAAGCTTTTCTATTTTTGCTCCGATGGACTTCATTTCTTCAAAGAAATCCGGATAGGAAATGGACACTGATTCGGCAGTATCGATCGTAGTGTTCCCTGCAACCATTCCTGCCAGGGTCAATGCCATCACTATCCTGTGATCGTGCCATCCGTGCACAGCTGCACCTATGAGTTTACCACCAGTGATAGTAAGACTATCAGGCTCCTCTTTGACCATGATGCCCATCTTTGAAAGCTCCAATGCCATAGCATGAAGCCTGTCTGTTTCTTTGTAACGCACGTGCTTTGCATTGCCTATAACTGTCACACCATCGGCAACAGCAGCAAGTACTGCTACAGTGGGTACAAGATCCGGCGTGGCTCCGGCATCGAACATGATTCCCTTAAGAGTTCTTCGTTTAACGGTAACAATACCCTTTTCCGTATCCCAGTGCACGTCTGTCCCCATTTGCCTGAGCACATTGATGATCTCGGAATCTCCCTGTTTCGAAGGAAATAGATTATGGACGCTGATGCATGGACCCAGCATCGCTGCGGCTGCAAGCAGATAGGAGGCTGAAGAGAAATCTCCGGGAACGGTGTATTCTTTAAGATCATACTTCTGGTTTGCCGGAATAATGAATCTAATTCCATTGTTTTCATCTACCAATATCTTTACACCGGCTTCTGCTAACATTTCTATAGTGATATCCACATAAGGCCTGGATTTCATCTGTCCTTTCACGGAGAGGATCGTATCTTCCGCAGCAAGCGGACATGTGATCAGTAATGCAGAAATGAACTGCGAACTCATGGAACCATCAATTTCCGCAGCAGAGCCTCTGAGCCCTCCCCTTACTACAATGGGAGCACAGCCGTTGTTCCTTGTGGAAAAAACCTCCACACTCATCTTGTTGAGCACATCCAGAAGTGGCTGGTTAGGTCTTCCTCTTATTGAACTGTCGCCTGTAAGCACTGTCGCGCCATTTGCCAGTGAAGATATGGCAGTCATAAGGCGCAGAGTAGTACCAGAGTTCTTCACATCTATTACATCATCAGGTACGCAGGGTTTTCCTTTTATGCCTGTTATATGCAGGTCACCATTGATGAGTTCTATCTTAGCTCCTAATTTTTCACAGGCGGCTACAGTTGCCAGAGTATCTGCTGACAGTAAGGGTTTTCTGACGATACATTCACTGGAAAGGGCGCCTATGGCAATAGCCCGATGAGTATAACTTTTTGATGTAGGTGCATCCAACTCTCCCTGAATCTTTGAGACATCAACTGAAAACCTCATTTGTGTACAACCTCGTCTTGCAAAATTTCTGCTCATGGAAACTAACAATGTCCCAAGCGTTCCAATCGCAAGGGTAATACTACACAATGCGAATTAAGGATTTCGTTAATACTTTGTTACATATTTCTATATTTTACGTAAAATATTGTGTGAGCATGTCGATTTAAATAGATATTACTATTGGGCAGACAACTTCTCCTTCAATACTTAAACAATTCCGGCCTTCAAGCAGAGGATTTCAAAATTTAATCTATACGACAGGATATTAAAATTTATTAGAATGATACTTTCCCGCTGGAAACAAAAATTGTCTTTATCTGTAGGAAATAAAGAAAAATGGGCGCTGTGAAAACTATCATGATCAGCGATCAACGAACTAATCGACTCGTTCTCATAGAAGTCTTGTAGTACATTTTAAAATACTGCATTAGAATATCTTTTGAATATCCTGTTTACAGGGCCTATATCACCCCTTTTTAGAAAAAGTATAAATAAGATGTCCCTGAACCCTATAAAGGGTTATACTACTAAATCTTGATGAACCAGTTTTTACTTTTCATGTTAAGCTTGCCAAAGAGATGGTTCTGGATGCCCTGCTTACGACCTATGAGAAGGACCCTATAATCTCAATTCTTTGTAATATTTATATGCAGAACTGAAATAAGTTAATGAAAAATACTCAAATATTTTATTCATGTTTGCCCGGAAAACAATGATCCATTTATGTAAATTGAAGGGATTGAATAATGATTCGATTAAAAAGGATTTATGATCAACCCTCAGAAAAAGATGGCATAAGAATACTGGTAGATAGGCTTTGGCCAAGAGGTCTTAGCAAACAAACAGCAAAATTCGACATGTGGTTAAAAGAAGTAGCTCCCAGTGATGACCTGAGAAAATGGTATTCTCATGATCCAGACAAGTGGGAAGGATTCAAAGAACGTTATTTCAAACAGCTGGATGCAAAAAAAGAATATGTTTACCAGATCATAGAAAGAGCAGAAAATAATGATGTTACCCTTCTTTACTCGGCAAATGATGAGAATTTCAATAATGCAGTTGCCCTGAATGAGTATATTGAATATATAAGGAGCGATCAAGAATGATGGGTGTTGAGGATTTGAGACATGAGCATACTGAAATAACTCTAATGCTCGGTATTCTGGAAAAGATATGTGAATTGCTTGATTCTGGAAAGGAAGTAGACCCTGAACACCTAAAACAGCTACATGATTTCATGGTTGTTTTTGTGGACCAATGTCATCATTCAAAAGAAGAAGAATTGCTGTTCCCTACGCTGGAGAGTATAAATGGAGGTGAAGCAAAAAAACTAATAGACGTGCTTATACAGGAGCATGAAGCAGGACGTAAATATGCACATGCTATAGGTGAAGCTATTTCTGATAAGCAGAATTTGGATCTCATGGATCGTTCAAAGATCATTAAAAATGGAAGGTATTATATCAAGCTCTTGGTCCAACACATTGATAAAGAAAACAATGTTCTTTTCACGATGGCTGAAAAAAAGCTTTCAGGAAAGCAGAATCAGGAATTATTTGAAAGTTTTGAAATCGTTGAAAAGGAAAAGATTGGAATGGGCAAACATGAAGAATTGCATGAAATGCTTCATCGGCTGGCTGGTATATATTTAAAATAAAATCATCAATATCAGTAAGTTAACTCTAGCGGTACATTAGTATATAATAATCCCTATTAACCTTATGATGTCCAAAGGACCTATCTGTTACACTATCGGATATGGAGATCGTACTCTTGAAGAGTTCATATCCATGCTGCAGAACAACAAGATGACCCACCTTGTAGATATAAGGCGTTATCCGCATTCATGGATGGAACATTTTGATAAGGAGTCATTACAGTCAATACTCCCAAAGAACGGGATCTCGTATGTGCACTGCACCGGTGTGGGTGGTATGCGGGAGAGTTCCTACAACGAATACATGGGAACAGAAGAGTTCAATAACAGTTTTTCCAGGCTTGTAGACTTCATAATGGAAGTAAACGATATTGACGGATATCCGGTGTTAATGTGTGCGGAAAAAAATCCAAAGGACTGTCACCGCCGTTACCTCGCGCAACATCTGGAACAGTCAGGAATAAAAGTTATACATCTGACCGAGCCCGGTCAGATCGACTTCTCTTCTTTCTCTTGATCGTTACATAGCCCTAAGACGAGCTATTCTCTCTTCTGTGGAGGGATGCGTTCTGAACAGGTTGCTGAAACCGCCTCCCTTAAGAGGATTGACTATGAACATGTGTGCTGTGCTGTCTGATGCCTGTACATCTCCCCTTCTCGGGCGGTAAAGAGCAGAACCATATTCCAGTTTCTCCAGGGCGTTTGCAAGAGCCCATGGTTTCTTACAGATCCTTGCTCCTTCCTCATCGGCAGCAAATTCCCTTGATCGGGAAATGGCAAGCTGTATAATGGTAGCTGCAAGGGGAGCCACAATGGCTAATGCCAGGAAACCCAGGATATTGTTGCCTCCTTCCTCGTCGCGGCCTCCGAACCCGCCGAATATAGCTGCCCACTGTGCCCAGGTGGCTATCATGGATATGACACCGGCAATGGTCGCCGCGATGGCACTGATCAGTGTGTCCCTGTTCTTCACATGGGCCATTTCATGAGCCAGCACGCCTTCCAGTTCCTCAGTTGTCAGAAGGTCCAATATGCCTGTGGTGGCAGCGACAGCTGCATGCTTGGGATCCCGTCCCGTTGCAAAGGCATTAGGCATGGCCGTGTGGACTATATAGACCCTGGGCATAGGCATGTCTGCAAGGGTTGCAAGCTTCTTCACTATGCCATACAATTGCGGATGCTCAGAAGCAGTGACCTCTTGTGCCCTGTACATACGCAATACTATCTTATCACTGTACCAGTAGGTGCCGAAGTTCATGATTATAGCGAATACGAACGCTATGATCATTCCCAAAGACCCTCCAAAGTGATTTCCGACCATGACCAGTAAACCGGTCAAGGATGCCAATAACAAAGTTGTTTTCAGCATGTTTCCCATATTGTATTTACCTCAACAGACCTCATTGGATGAGTTCTCATAAGTTTTCATATCCTCTATGTATGTTCATCTATAAAAAGATAGTTCTAAATACTAAATATAAAAATTAAACAGAGAAAAGAGATGAAGCCATCAGATCTCTTCGATAGTAATGTTCTCTTCTTTTTCCATCTCAAGAATAAGAGCTTCCAACTCTTTCATTTCCTGCTCCATATCCTGTATCTCAGTGTCGGTTATACTGACATTTCCTTCGGCAAGTATTGCATCGGCAGCTGCAGTATCATTCCCAGTAGATATCAATGATGATGTCAGTTCAGAGGCATTATCCTTTTTATCTGCACATCCGGAAATTACAAGGGCACAGACAAATATGAACAGAACGCAAATAGTAGCATATTTCATCTTTCACTCCTCCTGTGAACTATCTTCTTCAGGATCCCTCTCAAATTGGGAAGCCCAATGTTTGCTTTCTTCTCCAGCACCTGCCATATATGTGCCTTCTCCTGAAAGTACAGCACTTCCGGTCCCTTCGACCTTCAGATCGAGTTCTGTACCTCTTACCATGACCGTAAGCCTGCTACCCGAAATACTCACTTTGGCTGTAAGGTCGGAATATACCAGTGCTCTCTTTTGCTCAGCTGCAAGGGAATTATCCAGTTCCAGGACGATCTCAGAACCATTGCTGATCTTTATTTTTGCATCTCCGGCATGGTCCTTGATCACAAGCTGCGCATC
>NZ_JBFXHJ010000098.1:0-8269 GCF_050177135.1 Methanomethylovorans sp. | reverse complement strand
CCTTTAACAACGTTGCCCTTAACATAGTAGCAGGTGCTGACGGAGAACTTCCTACAAAAAATATCAAGATGGCCAGACGTGCTACATCCGGCGGGCAGAAGGCATATAGATATATAAAAGAAGTGCCTCTGGTTGCTGAAGATATCATGTCAGATATCAGTACTATTGTGAAATGGGACGATTCAGCAGTTGAAGCTGCAAAGCTCATTGTAGAGGATAACTCAAGGGTCCTGCCAGTAGAAAAGGATAACGAGATCGTTGGTGTTATCCGAAGGAAGGACCTGATAAGGATAGCTCAGTGAAGGAACAAAAACTAATACAACCTGAAGGTGAAAGACATGGAAGTAAAGGACATAATGACAGAACCACCAACTATCAGTAAATCAGATACTCTTTCCCACGCACTTGATATTATGGAAAAGAAAGAAATGCGTCGGGCCCTCGTGAAACATGAGGAGAAGGTAGTTGGTATCCTTACTATGAGAAACCTCACCAGAGAACTCGGTACCCGGAAGAAGGGAAGCATGCCTGCATCCTCACTTCATGTAGCAACAGCTGTTTCTGATAACTTTGTGAAGGTTTTTCCGGATGTAAAGGTAAAGGACGCTGTCACCCTTATTGACAAGAACCAGGGAGTTATCATCGTCTGCAAGGATGAAAATGTTATGGGTTGGGTAACACCTGCAGAACTCCTCAAGACTAACAACTTCAATGGTTTTGCTGGCGAGTTCATGCAGAGAGAACCTGTGATCGCAAGTCCTGGTGACCGTGTGAGCCATATCAGGCATCTGATGCTGGATAAGAATGTAGGAAGGATCCCCATTATAGAGAATGGCAAACTGGCAGGAATTGTCACCGAAAAAGATGTTGTTAAGGCCATGAGGGCTTTCAGGGACATAGTTTCGGGCAATCAGCAGGAAGCCAGGATAAAGAACCTGATCGTTGCAGACATCATGAAGAGAAGCGTAAAGACAGTTAATACGAACACTCCCCTTTCAGATGTGGCAAAGATGATGCTTGCAGATAATATCGGAGGTCTTCCTGTGCTAAATCTTGAAGGTGAGTTCGTAGGCTTTATCACCAGAAGGAATCTGGTACATGCAATGGCACAGTGAACATGGAGAACTATCCGCAAACAGAACTGGATATTGAGAATGCTGCATCTTTTCTGGGCATTTCTGCTCAAAGGATGCAGGAGCTTATGGAAAGAAGAGTGTTGGTACCGAACTGGAACGAGTACCAACACCTATTCCGTTTTGAGCATAAGGCTTTGCATATTGATATTGGAAGTGTCCTTGTGCAAAAGAACGATGATTTCAGTCTTATTCTTGGATTTCCAAAGATCAAAAGGGCAATGTTACTCGGACCTGCCATCAAGTTCAACTTCTGTGATATAAAGAGGGTGGCAGTAGAAGAAAAAATGAATGGCTACAATGTACGAGTGATCTTGCTGGATGGGAAGCTTGCAGCTCTTACACGCAGCGGCCATGTGTGTCCTTATTCTTCGGAGAAAGCTAATGATCTGTTAGACCATAGTTTTTTCACTGAGAACCCGCAACTTGTGGTATATGGAGAAATGGTAGGTCCTGATAACCCTTACGTACCCAAGGAAATATACGGTATTGAATCTCTGGAACTCTTTGTTTTTGATATCAGACATAAGGACACGGGTTTACCCTTGCCATTGTATGAGCGCAGGAAACTTGCTGAAAAATATGGCTTCAGGCAGGTTAGACTTTTTGGAGAATTCGACATCCTGGAAGCTCCCTCCATGATCACAGATATCATCCGGGAAATTGGGAGAAAAGGACATGAAGGGGTAGTGATCAAGGACCCAAAGATGGTATTGCAACCAATGAAATACACTGCTTCTCAGAGCAATTGCTCTGATCTGCAACATGCCATGAAAGTGTATAATGAAAGTGGAAGAGATTTCATATTCTCCAGAATAGTCAGAGAGGGTTTCCAATCGGTGGAATGGGACGAGAGTGAAAAGGATTTCAGAAAACGTTGTCTTCAACTGGGTGAAAGTATCCTGAGACCTATGAAAGAATCCATAATAAAAGTAAGGGATGGAGGGAGAGTTGCAGAAGAGTTCACTATCAGGGTGAAAGACAGAGCAACCATATCAAAGTTCGAGGAATATATGAGAAGGCTTGGAATGGACATAGTGTTCAGTGAACCTAAGACCGTGGGTAATGAATATCTTGTACACATGACAAAGGTAAACAAGAGCACCAGTGATAAGACATTGGCCATGTGGGAAGGCCAGTTGTGGTCATGAAAAAAGATATATCTGTATGATAGTATTCGTAACCTCATAAAGACCAGGTGCCAATATGACAAAGATCACTATAACAGGAAGCCAGCAAAGCGGAAAGACAACACTTGCCGCAAAACTGGGAAAGAAAGGGAATGTATCGGATTTCACAATGTATGATTTTGCCAAGGGCGACAAGATAATGACTATCATAGACCCCACCGGATATCCAGATTCCGTTAAGCCATTGATATCCTCGCTTACCCTTTCCGATATCGCCATCCTATGCGTGCCTCCCACAGGTCTGGATGCTTATGCAGGGGAATGTATCGTCTGCCTGGAGTGCATGGGTTACAAACATGGACTTGTACTGCTTACAAAATCTGATACCACTTACCCGCAGGCAACAGATGAATTGAAGGCAAAGCTGCAGAAGATCACAAAAGGTACGGTACTTGAGCATTGGGAGTATATGGCAGTTTCCACTAAAACCTTTGAGGGTATGGAAGAGCTCAAGGAAAAGATCTTCAGTATGGGTGAAACGATCGATGAAGAGGACCGGAAAAAAGCCACTCTTCCAACAAGGATCATAGTAGACCAATCCTTTAATGTCACTGGGATCGGATGTGTTGTGCTTGGTGTTGTGATGCAGGGCACTGTCAATGCAAAAGACAAAATGACAGCTTATCCCACCAGGAAACCTCTGGAGATCAGGTCGATACAGATGCACGATGTGGATGTTAAAACTGCACCCAACGGAGCAAGAGTGGGCCTTGCTCTTAAGGGAATACAATCAAAGGATATAGACAGAGGCCATGTTCTTTCCCTTGAGGAAATGGTCAGTGAGAATCTAAAAATAAAATGCAAACTCTCACCTTTCTCTAAGGGTTTCAATACTGGGAGTGTGTTGCACGTATTCGTTGGACTGCAATCATCTCCTATGCGTGTCAACAGCATAGAGAAAAATGGGACCATGGTGGAAAAAGCTTCTGCTGGAAATGAATATGTCCTTCAGTTGATAGGTACGAAAGAAATATCTTATTCGCAACAGGACAGGTTCATACTCACAGATCTGGACGAAAAACAAAGGTTCTTAGGCTTTGGTTCCCTTTGAACATGATCATTTTTTAGGGGAAAGGTGTTTGATCCCGTCCAGCATGGACGGCCTTTCTACTGCTTTTGTAAGAGAGGTATTCTCAGGCAGGTCTGTAAGCTGGGGTCTTTCTAAAGGAGCCGGGGAACCTCCCTGAGAAGTATCTCTTTTTCTGAAGGAATTGTCGATCCCTGAACTATTATGAGATTGCGGGAGCAGTACCGATGAAGAGGCAGGTAATGATTTATCCTTATCTGCCACTCTCTTAGAAAGACCTGCCTTCATATCACGTTCTCTGGTTCTGGCACCCTCTGCTCGTCCGGTTTCATAGTTTTCCCTGACAGACTGCCCCAGATCACCTTGGGACGCAAACTCGTAAAGTGAGTTGAACCTCTCCTTTACCCATCCGATCTCTGAATGCTTATGATAACCCACCTCAAAACCCAGTTCATAAGAACTCTTTATGAGTGTCTGTTTCTGAGGTTCTGTGAGCTCTCTTTTACTTTCCTTTTTCTTAAAGATCTTGACCATTGGATCAATCCATTATTCCAGATATCCTTCGATCTTCAGACCCTTATCAGTGAACTGTACTGTGCGCATGTTACAATCATGCTTTGTTCCTCTCATTTTGATAATTTGTACTGCTCTGGTCATATTCTTATCATAGAGGAAATTGTGCATGAAGATGACCCCATGTGCTGCGAACTGCTCAGTTGAGTAGGCTGTCGGATCGGTCAGTTCTCCTATCAGTATTGTGGTACATCCAAGCTTCTTGAGATTACGTATGAACCTTGTCATTTCCTTTTCCTGTAAAGAAAGGTCCTTTGTTGTAAAACGGATAGCAGATACGGAATCCAATACAAGCCTTTTTACATCATATTCTGCCACATAAGCAGCAATTTCCTTAAATACCATTGCAGGAGAAGGAGCCTCACTTTCAAGGGAAGTTCTGCTGACCTCATATTGAGGCGATACAGACTCGTTGAGTTCGTCCATATATCCGTATTCCATTCTCGGACCCAGGTCTGCGAACAGGAGTTTCCTCATTTTTATAAGTGGGATGACGTTCATTGAATAATTGGACATGTCATCAATGATGTTCTGAGGACTTTCCAGTAAGGTCACATACAGACCTACATCACCAAGTGCAGCACCATGAGCAAGGAATTGTACACAGAATGTAGTTTTACCGCTGCCCGGGGGGCCACTCACAAGATAAACCCTTTCAGAGAGCAGACCTCCCTGGACAAGTTCATCAAAACCTTCAATTCCAGTTTGTATTCTCATCCTTAATCCTCATCTATGATGGAATACACTAATATAATTATAAACTAATATATAAGACACACGTTCACAATCTAATTGAAACCTGATGGAACATGAATAATAAAGAAGAAAATGACTTTCACATCGTCTGGCATGAAATTCGATGGTCGTCCAAAATATTCATACTAGCTATGTTCATCGCCTGGATGACAAGCATGCTGTTCTATTTCCTGAGCCTGGCGACAGCATCACCTGAACCTGTAAATGATGCCATAACCTCTACCGCTGCAATGGCCATGAAGAAAGTCAACTCTGCTGCAGAACACCTGGATCTGATGTGGTCGATCTTTCTGTTCAATTCACTGGCAGTTATAACAGCCTCTGTGGGAAACGGATTGTTACCATTCATCCAGAATATCTCTATTGCTGAACTGAAGGTGAGGGCACATCACCAAAAATACACGACTTTCTCAGTGAAAGTGGAACAATTATTTCAGCTTGCCAGCACCCTCATAAAAGATAGTACCCAACGGTTGGACCCCGGAATTGCCAGGTTAAGAGATCAGGACAATTCTGAAACAGAGGATTCGATATGGAAACGCGCAAAATACAGCAAAGAACACTTCAGATTACTCGCTTATGTTATCCCATATCTCATTCCTGTCATAACACTAACATTGAATGGAATGCTCCTTGGGATCATGTTCTCCTTCTTCATTTTTAATGGAACACTATCTTCCTACAACCTGATAGGACCGCCAGGTATTGGACAGGGGATTCTTTTTTCTGTGTCTTATTTCCTGGCCTTCATCCTGCCACATGGAATAATAGAGCTGCCGGTCATAATCATGGCTGGAGCCCTTGGATATAGGTTTGCCAGAGTTTATTCTGACAAAATAGTCGAAGATAAACTGTTGTCAGGAAATGAGGCTGAAAGCCTTGAAAAAGATATATCATATCTGAATAGCATTGCCACAGAGTACATTAGATCTTCTTACCTGCGGACCATGGTAAGCGGGATGTTGATCTTGCTCCTGGTAGCCGCTTACATAGAAACGAACATCACACCAAACGTGGCCCGGCAAGTGGCAGATCTTATAAGCCGGCTGCTATTCTGAATGAGATATCATATACCAGACATCTTTATACCCGCTGCTATATTTTGCAGTAACTGCGAAGCTATCTGCTGAGAGGGCCATGATCCCAGACCACAATCAGGGCCTACATACTTTATCCTTTCACCAAAGATCGAATAGGCTTTTTCGAGCCTTTTGGAGATAACATCCGGAGTTTCAAGCTCAGTAACGATCTCCTGAAGACGTGATGTATCCTTCCAGACATTGGTACCATACTTGTCATTGAGGACCGAAACGAGATTAGAAATATCGGTCCTTGCAATGCCTACCCTCAGGAAAGAATCTGATTCATCGAGCACCTTTTTATCAATAAGATCAAGATATGAAGGATGACCTGCTGATTCAACGCCTATAACATTTATCTGGGAAGTATCACAGGCGAGTTTATAGTGTAGGGGGGAATGCAAGTGTATCTGCACATCGATCCCTTTACGGTGAGCAGACCGGGTGGCGATCTTAAGAGCTTGTATGAGTTCATCATCATCGAACATGATCTGGGGATTGATGCCAATACTTGGCTCGTCTATGGAAACCACGCTTATGTTCAGATATCCTGAATTCTCAATGGAAGTTTTCAGAAAACGGTCTACACTCTCTGCTAATAGATAGAGGATATCGGTATATTCCGTTCCTCCAAACTCTTTCAGGTACATTTCAAGGGGACCTGTTACACATACCCTGGTATTTTGCTTCTCTCCATGAGATTGCATGTGCATTTGAGCCGCTGGCTGGACAGCTTCCAGCTCTACTATCCTGGCAGCTTTTTCTTTGACCTTGAAAGGCTCTTCTGTATTTTCCGGATCCCTGATAACAGAAAGGAACTGTTCGTTCATGTCCTGATATTGGGGATAGGTAGGAGCCTCAACCCCTGCATCTACCTTTTGCTGGAATGCAGCATTGATGATCTGGAACAGTTTTTCGCGCTCCGAGTGTTTTGAAAATGCCTTTTGTACCCATTCCTTTGTTACTCCCTGAGGAAGCGGGTAACTACCTATGTCATCAAAGATCACATTATTCATGCCTTAGAATTGAAACAGCAACGAAATATAAGTTTTGGGACAAAAAAGTAGAAGAAATGAGATCTTTAAGATCTGCGGTGAATTCAGTCCTGTCTTAATTTTCCCTTCTTAGCAACGTGTTCAACATAATAGTCCACACATTTCTGTGAGTAATCAATGGAAACCTTGGACATATGAGCAACGATCTCACTTAAAGGCCTTTCAACTTGTATAGTGCGCCTGGGTATACCGTATTTTTCATTGTGCCTTGCTACGGTCTCAAGCATAATGTTCTGCAATTGTAATACATCCAGCTTTTCCGAGGGAGAGAGTTTTTCGAAATCTTCCATTATCTTCCGTATGCGGTCCTTATCCTTTTCATCTACCTCTAATTCGGAAATGGGGTGCTTGATGTGCTCCTCCACTCTATCACCATTAACAGTGTATACTTCATTGGTTAAAATACTTGCCGATAAATTTCATAAATAATATAAAAATAAATTTATCTTTAAAGTGATTAAGGAAGGGTGAACAATACACCCATTTCCTTTAAGGTCGCTGAGACTTCATTGAATGCTACAAACATTTCCTTGCGATGCAGATCAATGTCTTTTACACGAGGTTCAGATTCAAACCAGATCTCTTTCTCAGTCTGCCCGCGAGTAATAGTAATGCATGCCAGCATATCGGACTTTGTCAACCTGTATACTGAATCAATACCTGTAGGAGTAACCCATTCATGATACTTCCCCGTGATATCCTTAACGAATTTGTTCCAATTGACCGTAGCAGAAGCTTCCAGAATAAGGTACAAATGAGCACGGTCACCTGTAATTTCCTCTGTCATGACCTTTAGCATCTTCTTGTACTGGGGATCTGCCTCATCGACAACGATCTTTTTCTCCAGTTCTTTTGCAGCTTCTTTGAAGAACGGAGCGAGATTGACAGTGTCCGATGGTTTTGTGGCCAGGGAAACACCAAAGAAGGCTATGCCACTTAGGGACATTCCCAATATTACTCCATGATTGGAAAGCACAGGATGTATGGAATCCAGATAAGCGGGAGCAAAGGCTGGAGTATTAGCAAGATCAAATACAGTAAGAGCTACCTGCGCAACAAAGCCGACTATAAGGCCTGCAAGGGCACCTTCCTTTGTAGCCCTCTTCCAGTAAAGTCCCCCCATCATAGGGAAGAAATATGCGGCACTGGCAATGAAAGTAGCTATGTGGATGGCATCGATGATACCATCGATATAGAAAGACCCTATTGTCGCACCTGCAACTATTATTAGTACGCTCACCCTGTTGACAGCGAGCATCTCCTTCATGGTAGCATCGGGCTTTATGTACCTCTGATAAATGTCGCGGGATAGACAGGAACCTCCGGAAGTTGCAAAAGTGTCTGTAGAAGACATTGCAGCTGCTGCCAGGCCTATACCTGCCAGACCTATAAGAAGAGGAGAGAAATGCTCAAAGATGTAAACGAGCAGTGCAGGTTCTGCCTGGGCCATTGCACC
>NZ_JBFXHJ010000097.1:0-8438 GCF_050177135.1 Methanomethylovorans sp. | reverse complement strand
TGTCTGCTTACCAGTGAACCAGTGACAGCAACTATGATGACTAACATAATATCTCTCCACAAGAAAGAACCACATTCCCCTGCAAGGGTCTGCAAGTTCTGTGCAGCCAACTACTTCGATTATAAATGCGGAGACTGTAACTGGACGGAGGCCGTCTGATCAGTGTACCCTTCAATGGGTACACCCTTTTAAGAGGGTGATCAAATGGCAGAAATAGGTCTTTTTAAACGGTCCCTAGCCGAACTAATAGGAACATATGTTCTCGTTTTTCTTGGAACTGGTTCCGTAGTTACTACTGTGCTACTTTTTCAGGGGTGGACACCATATCCGGATAACAACTTCAATGTAGGGATAGACATCGCTGCCTGGCTGACAATAGGTATGGCCTTTGCGATAGCCATAATAGCTATGGTATATGCTTTTGGCCATATCTCCGGTACCCATATAAATCCGGCAGTTAGCATAGCACTGTGGGCAACAAAACGTTTCCCTGCATCAGATATGATCAGCTACATAATCGCTCAGCTTGTAGGTGCAAGCCTGGCTTCTTTTAGTATTGTAGCTATCCTAGGTCAGAGAGCGGTTGGAACGGGCCTGGGTGCAACCTCCATGTTTGCCGGGGTAAGTTACACTCAGGCCATACTTTGTGAAACAATAGCCACATTCTTCCTGATGTTAACGATCATGGGCACAGCTGTGGATAAAAGGGCACCTGCAGGATTTGCTGGCCTTGCCATAGGTCTTGTGGTCGCAGCGGATATAATCGTAGTGGGTAATATCACGGGTTCATCCCTTAATCCCGCACGTACGTTTGGTCCATATCTGGCAGAATTTCTGTTAGGCGGAAGTAACCTTTGGTGGCAGTTCCCCATATATATTATAGGACCTATAGCAGGTGCTTTAGTGGCAGCTTTCCTCTATGACTATGTAGCACAGACAAAGCAAGGATAACAGGAAATTCACTCTTTTTTTACTTTTTTATTATACAGTTCCCAGTCCCCTCAAAAAGACCCCGACCGAAAATCCTATCTAATCACACACATTATGGATTGCAATGACCTCTACCATCTGCCCGAAATGTGGAAAAGGCACTACTATATTGCTCAGTGGTGTATGCAAAGAATGTTTTTTTCAGAATTTCGTTCTGGCCCAGTTACCCCAGGTGATACAGGCAAGGCTATGTGCCACCTGTGGAGCACGTTTTGCACGCGGTAGATGGATCGATGAAGATGAAATTGAAACTGTGGTCCTGAAAACCATAGAAGATAACCTTTCAATACATGAAGCTGCAGAAGATATTGAAGTATGCATAGCTCCCCGGCAGTTAACTCCGCACATGTACAAGGCAGAAGTGGAAGTAGTTGCGTCAATACAGGGAGAAAGGATCAATGCCGTTCTATCAACCGAAATAAGAATAATTCGTGAATCATGTGAGATGTGCAGCCGGATTTCAGGAGGTTATTTCGAAGGTGTACTCCAGATAAGGGCTACCGATAGAACACCTACGGATAACGAGCTTGCAACATGCCTTAGAATTGTGGATATGACCATTGACAGGATGCGTGCCAAAGGTGACCGTCTGGCATTCATCACGGAAACTATCAGATCAAAGGAGGGGCTGGACCTCTACATCGGATCGGTCAATTCCGGCAGGCATATTTGTAAAGCAATAATAGAAGAAATGGGCGGCACTTTCAATGAGTCTCCTTCCCTGTTCGGTCAGAAAGATGGCAGGGAGATCTACAGGATAACTTTTTCCATGAGACTGCCACGCTTTACGCCCGGTGACATCATAAGTATCAGGAACAGGAAAATAGTGGTCAAGCACATGGAAAAAAAGCTGACCGGTACTGACCTTGCGGATAGTTCACGCTTCATAGCCACCGAAGATGAGATCGCCTTGGCCAAGCATGTAGGAAACATCAGGGATGCGGTCAATGCGGTGCTTGTTTCTGAAGAAGAACATGAACTTATGATATTGGACCCGTTCACTTTCAGGACCGTAAATGTGAAGAAACCTTCAGGATTTTCAGTACCTGAGGATGAAGAGATCCCGGTGATAAGGATCGAAGATGCATTATTCATCTTACCTCCTGAATGGAAAAAGAACGATAACTGAAGGACTGATCTATTGAATGTGCTTGTAATTGGTTTCAGTACCCGTAATATTGTCTGCTCAGGCAGCCGGGCAGGTTACAATATGTATGCCATCGATACATTTTGCGATCAGGACACAATAGGTTGCTGTATTGCCACAAAGGAACTGCCTCATGAACTGGACATCAGGAGCAAAGATGCGGCAGATATTATTATAGATATGGTCCGAAGCTTTGAAGTGGATTTTGATGCGATCGTCCCGGGTTCTGGATTTGAGGCAATGGACTTTAGTTCTCTTCCCTGGACAGTACTTGCAAGTGACCCTGAAAGCATTCAGGCAGTACAGGATAAGTTCACTCTGTCCCGCAAGCTCGCAGAACTTGGCCTTCCTCACCCGCACGTTTATGAGAATGTTGATGATAAGCCGGATAAATTCCCTGTAATGATCAAGCCCCGCAAAGCAGGAGGAGGGATATTTAACAGAATAGCCTGCAACGGACAGGAACTTTTAGAGGCGGTACAGGATATCCTGGGAACTGAACCGTCCTTTTCCCGCAATGACCTTATGATGCAGGAGTTCGTCAAGGGTGTACCAGCAAGTGTATCACTCATTGCCAGTAAAGATAAAGCAGTAGCTGTGGCAGTGAATGAACAGCTGATCGGGATCTTCTGGCTGACAAGGATGCAATTTGCCTATTGCGGCAATATCACTCCTTATGAGGGAAAATATGCAGAGGGAATGTGCAATGTCTCAGAAAAGCTCACCCGCGAAATGGGGCTCCTCGGATCCGTAGGGATAGACTTCATAGTAACGGAGGATGGACCAAAGATTATTGAAGTGAATCCCAGGTTCCAGGGAAGTCTGGATACCGTAGAACTGGCTACCGGAATTAACCTTTTCGATGCACATGTGAAAGCGTTTATGGGAAAACTGCCCGAAAGGCCTGCAAGGATCCAAAGGTCTGCCGGCAGATGTATCATATATGCAGATAGGGAGACAAAGATGGACGCACAGGTGCTGGCCGAGATGCGTAAACAAAAAATAGCAGATATACCTCAACCTGATTACGTGGCACTTGCAGACTACCCTGTGACATCTGTGCTGCACACTGGAATAAACCGTAGCAATGTCTTTGAGTCGTTGAAGCGGGATTCTGAAAACATAAAGCGAATAATTAAGAAATGAGCCCATTATTGATGCAGAATATGGGCATCATGTGCAAAAATTAATATCACAATACAGCAGATTATAGTTCCATTCTTGAGGTGAGTGTTTTTGATAGATATGAATGATCTTGTTATCCGGGGATACCTAATTCGTCTTGTGGGTGAAGACGGGCTGGCCATGATCGAAAAAATGCCGGAGGGGGAGGTCACTGACGAGCAAATAGCTCAGGCCACAGGCATACTTCTCAATATTGTAAGGAGAACTCTGTTCATATTGAATGAGAACAAGCTTGCTATTTGCAGAAGGGAAAGAGATGCCAGTAGCGGATGGCTTACCTATCTCTGGACCCTCGATATGTCTGACATAGAAAAACAGCTTGTGAAAGAGAAGAAGAGATTGATAAAAAATCTGAAGGTACGCAAGGAATTTGAGGAAAGTAATGTATTTTATATTTGCCCTGAAGGCTGTATCCGAATGGATTTTAAACAGGCGGCAGATGCTGTATTCATGTGCCCTGACTGTGGCGAGGATATGATACATGAGGACAATTCGCCATTTATCCAGCTGATAAAGGAAAGGATCAAAAACCTGGAAAGCAGATGACATGATAACGCCGGACAGAGCACTGCAAATACTCAGAGATGAGGGCTGCTCTGAGAAGGTCATTGCACATTGCATAGCTGTTTCTGAACATGCTGCCGAAATTGCAGAAAGACTGGCAACAACTGGAAAACAGGTGGATATAGAACTGGTGAAAATTGGGGGTTTGCTCCATGATCTGGGCAGATGCCGTACCCATGGGATCGACCATGCTGTGATAGGTGCGGGTATTGCTATGGAAATGGGCCTTGATCCCTTGATAGTCAATATAATCAGGAAGCATATAGGAGCAGGTATTACCATAGAAGAGGCAAAAGAACTTGGCCTGCCGGAAGATGATTATATTCCATTCACCCTTGAAGAGAAGATAGTGGCGCATGCTGATAACTTCACTTCAGGCGATACAAGGGTGACCATGACCCAGCTAGTTGAAAAGATGAAGAGAAGACATTTCACTGAGGAAAGTATGGCACGCATCATTACACTGGCAGAAGAGATAGGTATCTATTGAACTATGATCTTATGAATAAAGCTTTATTTTAGCCGATTGGAACGATCTTTAACGGAAAGCCTTATATATATTCTGATTAATCAATACTGTGTCTGGGTGACAGATATTATCTTTTTGCTAAAGTTTTCTCATTTTGCGACGATGAGGTATACTGATGGTCGATGATAAATATTTAAAAGGTACAACTACTGTAGGTATAGTTTGTGATAAAGGCGTGGTACTTGCTACCGAAAGACGTGCAACTATGGGTCATTTCATAGCCAGCAAGACAGCCAAAAAAATTTATCAGATCGATGATCTTGTGGGTATGACCACTGCAGGATCAGTAGGAGATGCTCAGCAGATCGTGCGCATAATGAGCGTTGAGTCACACCTTTACAAAATGAGGCGTAAAGAGCCCATGACTATCAAAGGTATAACTACGCTCCTGTCAAACATCCTGAGCGGACAGCGCTACTATCCGCTGATGGTGCAGCTGCTTGTGGGTGGCGTGGACAAGAACGGCCCTGCAATATTCTCCCTTGATGCTCTTGGAGGCACCATTGAAGAAACAAAAGCTGTAGCGACTGGTTCTGGCTCACCCATGGCTTATGGGGTACTTGAGGACCGGTTCGTGGATGGGATATCGATCGAGGAAGGAGTAGAGCTGGCAATACGTGCCCTGCATAACGCAATGAAGAGAGACTCGGCCTCAGGCAATGGAATAGATGTTGTGGTTATCACAGCTGATAAATTTAATCGGCTGGAAGAGGAAGAGGTTCAGCAGTACAGGGATAAATTGAACTGATAACATTCTGTCAACTTTGTTGACGTTAATTTGACATCTGTTCTATCTTGCATAGATCAAAATTTTATATTTTTTTATTTTTCTCAAAGGAAGGCTTTTAATGGCAATAGATGAAGTATTAGCTGATCTAAAACAGAAAATAGACGAAAAATTGCCGCAGGGCACCACTATTTCTAGCGTAGAGTTCGAGGGTCCTCAGCTTGTAATGTACACTGAGAACCCATGGAGTTTTGCAGACAATGGTAATATTGTACGGAACCTTGCGAAGATCCTTAGGACACGTATAGTTGTCCGCCCTGACCCAAAGGTTTTGCTGCCACCAGAAGAGTCTGTTAATAAGATCGTTGAAACAGTACCTGAAGATTCGGCCATAGCCAACTATCATTTCGATCCCGATGTGGGAGAAGTTATTATCGAAGCAGAAAAACCCGGCCTTGTGATCGGGAAACATGGAGAGACCCTCAGAGAGATCACAAAAAAGATCGGATGGACACCAAAAGTGGTACGTGCCCCGCCCATATCCTCACGGACAGTAAAGAATATCCGTGAATTCATGAAAACAAACCACAAGGAAAGGAAAGAAATACTCAAGACAGTGGGACGTAAGATACACAGAGAATGCACCTCAAAGGACCAATGGGTCAGGGTCACATCACTGGGCGGCTGTAAGGAGGTAGGAAGAAGCTGTTTTTTGTTATCCACACCTGAATCCTGTGTAATGATAGATTGCGGTGTTAACGTTGGCTCTGATGAACACATGACACCATACCTCTATGTTCCTGAGGTTTCGCCATTTAGCAAGCTCGATGCAGTGGTCATCACCCATGCTCACCTGGATCACCAGGGACTATTGCCACTTTTATACAGGTATGGTTTTGAAGGGCCTGTGTATTGCACACCTCCTACAAGAGACCTGACAGCTTTATTGCAACTTGACTATATTGATGTGGCTTCCAAAGAAGGAAAAAGGCCCCCGTATTCTTCGGCAGATGTACGTGAAGTGCTTAAGCACACCATTGTCCTGGATTATGAAGAGGTCACAGATATTGCACCTGACATCAAGCTCACCTTCCACAATGCCGGACATATACTTGGCTCAGCCATTTCTCATTTTCACATAGGCGATGGCCTGCACAATGTGGTCTTTACAGGCGATTTCAAATACGAGAAGACCAGACTTTTCGATGCGGCCGTTAACAAGTTCCCACGTGTGGAAAGCGTGATCATGGAATCCACCTACGGCGGGGTGAACGCGCTTCAGCCATCCCTGCAGGATGCAGAGAACCATCTGCAACAGGTTATTAAAAATACTCTCCAGAACAAGGGAATCGTACTGATACCTGCCTTTGCGGTCGGAAGGAGCCAGGAAGTTATGATCGTCCTGGAAGATGCCATACGCAAAGGACTGATAGATAATGTCCCAGTGTATCTTGACGGTATGATATGGGAAGCCACGGCCATCCATGCTACGTATCCGGAATATCTTAACAACGACCTGAGAAAGCTCATTTTCCAGAAAGGAGAGAACCCATTCCTTTCAGAATGCTTCAAGCCTGTAGATTCCAATGAACTCCGGCAGGAGATCATATCCAAACGTGAGCCATGTGTCATCCTGTCCACATCGGGAATGATGAACGCCGGTCCTGTGATGGAATATTTCAAAGCCTTTGCTGAAGATGAAAGGAACACGCTTGTGTTCGTAGGCTACCAGGCGGACGGTACGCTGGGACGCAGGATCCAGAAAGGCTGGAAAGAGATACCTCTCAATACCGGAAAGGGCACAGAGATAATAAACATGAATATGAACGTTGAGATCGTTGACGGTTTCTCAGGTCATTCAGACCGCAGGCAGCTCATGGAATACGTGCGCAAGATGAAACCAAGGCCCGAACGCGTATTCACGGAACACGGAGACGAAAGGTCCTGCATCGACCTTGCGACTTCCATCCATAAAAAGAACAAAATGGAAACAAGAGCACTCACAAATCTCGAAACCATTCGTCTTGTGTGATGGCATCAGACAAATCTGGAAAGATAACCTATTAGTTCGGCATGGTCTCTAAGTACCATGTCGGCATCCATTAATTTTTCCTTTGGGAGATAAGTAGGGACTGCCACACAGTAGATACCAGCCATTTTTGCTGACTTTATTCCCAGAGGAGCATTCTCTATCACCATGCATTCTTCCGGTTCCAGCCCAAGTTTACGGGCTGCTGTGAGGTAAGGCTCAGGGTCGGGTTTTCCACGGGTAACATCTTCTCCTGAAACAATTGCCTCAAAGATGCCGGGATAAAACCTATCCATGAGCGAGTTGACTATAGTCCTGTCCGCTCCCGACGCAACGGCAAGCTTGTACTTCTCTTTGAGCGCCTGCAGGCATGCCGGCATACCCTTGAATGGTTCTGCCCTGTTGTTCTGCAAGAAATATTCTCTCTTCTTTTTGAGAAATGCTTCGTAATCCGATGTTTTTGGCTCCATGCCTGCCTTACGAAAAATGAGATCCACTACACCTTTGTGATTGGAGCCTTCTATTTCATATATATCCATATTCGTTATATGGATACCCACTTCCCCGAATGCCTTCACCCACGCATCGGCATGATAGGGCATGGAATCCATAAGCACCCCATCAACATCAAAGATCAGACCTTTTAACATGCACCTTCATCTCTGGGTATCGGATAAATATTTGTGCATGAGAGTGGACTTAAAAGTAAGGTATATTGAATAAGGTTAAAGTGGAAAAAAGTAAACTCCTTTGACACTTCTTCTAAATTGATATCGTTTGAACAAATCATGGAAGAATGTATCCAAAATCTAAGCCTTTAGAAGATATGGTAACAACCAACGTCTTTTCTTCGTTCAAGTTCACTTTTTCCACTGCGGTAGAATTTCCATCTAAAACAACCTTTACCGAATAGATGCCTTTTTCTCTGATCAAATCACCATACCGCTTATATTCTCCCGGTGGCAGAAAAGATGCTTCATTAAAAATAACAGTATTGTTTATATCTGAAACTGCAAATGCTACTTCATGCCCTTCATCATCATCATTGGATATTCGAACATGAAGTGGAGGATTATCTAAACGATCTTGTTGTTCTTTCACTTCAATATACTGTTGCGAAAAAGCATAAATTGTAATAATTAACAATAATACAACTACAATGCCTCTAATTGTGTCTATTTTCTTTCCCATATTTCTTCCTTATCCTTTATTCTTACAAACATCTGTTTATTCTTTAAAATATATTTCAGATATTTTAAATAATAAA
>NZ_JBFXHJ010000096.1:6141-8475 GCF_050177135.1 Methanomethylovorans sp. | reverse complement strand
GGTGCAATAGCCTTAGGAGGCAAATGGGCAGTCCTTGACCCGATAGCAGCGGTCATATTGAGCTTTTTCATATTCAAAGTGGCACTGGAGATCACGTACAGGAATGCCAATGAACTTACGGAAGCTGCCCTTGAAAAAGATGTCATTGAAGACATAGAGCACATTATTGTGTCCACTGAAGGCGTAAAAGACTTCCACAAGCTCAAAACAAGGAAGATAGGCAATAATATTGCCACTGATGTGCATATACAGGTAGATAAGCAACTAAGTCTTATAGAAGCCCACGATATCTGCACTGAAATAGAGAACAGATTACGTGAGAAGTACGGTAAAGAAACTATCCTTTACATTCATTGTGAACCCTACATCTGATCTGAGCTGCCGATTGATGATCAATCCGTGCAGACACATGGGTTTTTGCCGCACGTGGGACATGCAAGCGGATACTTTTCGAGGAAAGCAGTTTCAAGGTCCACATTGTAGAGGTTTGCCAGAGCGCCCACCCAGGCAAAACAATCCGCAAGCTCTTCCTTTATGTTCTCTGTATCGTGTCTGCGCACAGCTTCCGCGAGTTCGCCTATTTCTTCCACAAGCCATAACATGGTGGCAGTGGCACCACGCCTTCTATCGTTGTGTCCGTACAGATCGGACATGAACTGCTGGAATTCCTTGATCTCCAGAATAACACCACCCGAATTACAGCCTGACAGGGATATTCCTTTCCCTGAGGTATTCTTTCACATCCTGCACAGTATATTCCCCAAAGTGGAAGATACTTGCTGCAAGTGCAGCATCAGCCTTGCCTTTAGTGAAGCCTTCATATATGTGCTGCGGGTTGCCCACTCCACCAGAGGCTATCACAGGTATATCCAGTTCCTCGGAGAGCTTTCTGGTAATTGGAATATCGAATCCATCGTATGTACCATCCCTGTCCATGCTTGTCAACAGGATCTCACCTGAACCAAGTTCCTCTACTTTTTTTGCCCACTGTACTGCATCGATACCTGTAGGTTTCCTGCCCCCATAGATAACAACTTCGTACCATGCCGGAGTACCGTCCTCAAGCTCCAATATAACCTTATCCAGATTGTTGTCAATGTCCAGATTGCGTTTGCAATCAATGGCAGTAACAATGCACTGAGAACCAAATATCTGCGATGATTGCCGGATAAGGTCCGGATTTTTCACTGCCGCAGTGTTGATAGAAACCTTATCAGCACCCGCTCTGAGGATCTGCCGGATGTCCTCTATTGAATTGATACCACCTCCCACAGTAAGGGGAATGAAAACCTCATCAGCAGTCCTTTCTATGACATTGACCATAGTGCCTCTGCCCTCATGGGAAGCCGTAATATCAAGAAATACAAGTTCATCGGCGCCCTGTTCATTGTAGCGCTTGGCAAGTTCCACAGGGTCGCCTGCTTTCCTCAGGTCAACGAACTCAATACCTTTGACCACGGTGCCTCCGGCTTCGTCAAGTGTCACGTCAAGACAGGGTATGATCCTTTTTGTTAGCATGATGAATACTCATGGAAAACTCGTATTAATAGGTTATGAATCTTATTAATCCTCACACCAGGAGTACGGCTATAACACCGGCAAGGAAGACACCATCAAAAGTGCCCGCCCCGCCTATACTCACCACCGGCGCACCTATCTTTGTAATACCGCGCAGGTTGAGGAGATCCGCACCGACCAATGTGCCCAGGGTGCCGCCAGTGTATGCAATTATGAATATGAACTCATGATCTGCCGGAAAATGAGAGATTATTAGTATGGAGCTTAATGCTGCTACCAGTGGGGGTACCAGTGCAGGTGTCACTATACCCACACCTTTTACAGGACGTGCTACCATTTTAGTAATTGCTGCTACGATCATTATCCCATACAGCGAATAGGTTATCGCTCCTGGATATATATAAAGAAGGTAGACTGATACAAAAATTGGTATTACCGCCCCTCCTATGTTAACAGCCACTGTGGTCTTTCTGATAAAACTTTCCTTGAAAGGCACGCGGTATTTTACACCAAAGGCCCTGACGAAATTATCGTTAGGGATATGTACCTCCGTTTCCAGGGTCGTGAGAGGGACATTGATGTTGCTGCCAATCAGACAGAGGAAAAGAAGCAGGAATGCATCACCCCACGAAAAACCTAATTTTGCAAAAGCTGAACTTACAAGCCCGAAAAAGAGAAATGATACGACAACAGATAGCAGAAGCAACAGCACAAAGGTAAAGACCATTGTGAAAGGATTGTAGAATATCCTGTGCCTCATATAGAAGCATCAACTGGACACCATATAAGTTTTTCTAAACTTTTTTATCAGTAAAG
>NZ_JBFXHJ010000096.1:0-6041 GCF_050177135.1 Methanomethylovorans sp. | reverse complement strand
AATGAAGCTCTATTAAAAAATGGAAACTTCAATGGTGCCTGTAAGGTTTCTGCTCGAAATGAAAACCATGTTTCCCTATCAGGGGAACAAAAACTACGCCACCCCATTCTTTAGTGACCACAGTACCATCATTCTCTTTTGTAACAAGGAAGAGGGACTGGAACATCTCCCCCACAGGAATAACCATCCTCCCCCCTGATCTTAGCTGCTGCACCAGAGGTTCAGGAATAGAGGGAGCTGATGCGGTCACGCATATCCTGTCATAGGGCGCATGTTCAGGCAGACCTATAGATCCATCGGAAAGAAAAACCTCTACATTACGATAGCCAGCTGCCTTTAGATTGTTTTTCGACGATCTGACAAGCTCCGGTATCCTTTCAGTAGAATATACTATACCAGTATTCCCTATGATCTCAGCCATAACTGCAGCATTATATCCCGAACCTGCACCCACCTCCAGGACTTTGTGACCTTCCTGAAGGTCAAGCAGATCGCACATAATAGCTACCATATGAGGAGCAGATATGGTTTGACCATACCCGATATTAAGTGGTGAGTCCACATAAGCGCTTGACATGTGCACAGATGGAACAAAGAGATGCCTGGGCACATTAAGCATTGCTCTGAGGACCTTTTCGCTTATACCATGAACCTTCAGGCGAGCTACCAGCTCTGCTCTCTCCTTCGAGAACTCCACGAAGTACCACTTCCCCATGCTCTTCTATGAACAGGGTTTGCAAAGATTCTTTTTATATTCTTGGCTTCTATGACGATACCATCACGGGATCTGAAACTGCCATCTCTTTCCTTGATCTTTATGATCTTGAACTCATCAGGGCCAGCCTTTTCGGTCGAACCAATGGTGAACTGGTAACCTCCGGGAACCTGCTTGATCACCGATCTTGTAGTGGTGCCTTCATGGATCGCTATCTTTACGCACACCTCATCGATAGCCCTGCCCCATAGATGATTAATATCTGCGACTTTGGCTGCTTCTGGCCTTTTTTGACCAGATTCGATCGCTGTTATTACAACCGGATAGACCTCATCTGAAGACTCGTCATCGATGAACATCTCATCGCCAACACGAATTATATCATCAGCCTGCAGATGGGTATGCAGTGGAAAGGAAGATTCTCCTCTGCTTACGATAACCTTGACATCAATGATCTTGGGAGTTTCTATAACTGTAGGGTGAACTGTGCCACATTCTGAACATTTTACCACAGGATTTACACCTGATTTAAGGACCTCATGCAGCACCGGATGACGTGGTGAGCAAGAGGGACATACAACTTCGACTTCTTCGTTCATAATCTGTTTAATTATGACAGGGAAGAGTAAATATTTAACCCCAAGGAAATTCCAAAACCTCAAAATGAACAGATGAAAGCAAAAAGGTGCTTATCAACTAAAATTAAATTTAAATCTCATCTGTTTGCTGCAGCGTGTGCTGCAATGAACTCGCGAAGTAATTTCGTGCCCAGAAGAGCAGTCTGACCTCCATCGTACTCTGGAGAGATCTCAACTACATCAAAACCTATAGACATAGGAGCAAGGATGCGGATAATGTCCCTCACCTCCACATCTGTCAGCCCGAAAGGTTCAGGGGTTCCAAGACCGGGAGCAAAAGATGGGTCAAGGGCATCCATGTCCAGTGACAGGTATATCTTGTCACAGTCAAGGTGTTCAAGTGCTTCTGCAAGAACTGTTTTAACACCTTTTTCTCTTACAATGTCAGGAGTATAGTAGCAGACACCATTATCTTTTGCAAACTCCCATTCTTCCCTGGGACCGCTGCGCACACCAATTGTCACATACTTGTCAGTGATGTCATTTAAAATATGTCTGGAAACACAGGCATGATTGAATTTTACACCGCCATATTCTTCACGCAGATCGAAATGAGCATCCATCACCACAAAGCCAATGTCTTCACTTACATGCTTTGCACATGCCCTCACACAGGGATAAGTAAGAGAGTGTTCTCCACCCATCATTATTGGGATCTTTCCATCCTTCACGATTGGTTCCACTGCGAAGAGAAGTTCTTCGAGTGTCTTCTCAACATCCGAGTAAGGCTCGAAGTTACCTGCATCATGGATCAGCAGATCCTCAAAATCTATGTCGAAGTATGAATTATAGGTTTCAAAATTAGCAGATGCCTTGCGCATAGCATCAGGAGCCCACCTGCTGCCAGCACGGAAAGAAGATGTACCATCAAAGGGAACACCAAAGAGAACATATCTGGCAGATGAATAATCTGACAGTGAATCCATCATACAAAGATCGTGGAACATTTAACCAGAATAGTGTATAAATTTGTATACATGTAGAAAATATATGAGGTATAAGTTTACCTCATATCGATCCTCATCTTGCCCATGGCAACAAGATAAGTGATCTCTTCCCCTTCCTTTACTCTCTCCTTATATTCTTCAGTTATAGGAAGCTCAAAGGTAGAGTAATCGCCCATGTCCATAAGCTGGGCAACATCGCCTGCTATGGCAATTACCTGAGCGCTCTTTCTTTCAACCAGAGGAACATATATCTTGTCAGACACAGGTCCCACAATGGACCTTTTCTGATTATCGAAAATTCCAATTGCATCGATCCTTGCTTTTGCTGAACCATGCTTTCCTGGCTTGGATTTAGAAATACTCTTAATGACACAGGGCTCTTCATCAATTAGAACGTACTTACCCTCTTTAAGTTCTTTAACCTCTACTTGCTGTTTCATTTATGAATTCTCCGGAACGGTCTATTAAATAAGCGATCAAACATTGAATATGACTGGTAATAATTTACCATTCCATATATCAAGTTATCTATATAAGAAGCATATAGTCTAAAAAATAGAAAGATTACTATTTAAAATACCTACTGCGACTGATGGCCTGATAACCATATTAAAATGTTATCCCAAGTTGTTCAAGCTTGCCTGTAGTTGGAACTCCCAGACTGTCCCATCCCCTTAATTGGTAATACTCAGCAATAGTTCTTTTAAATTCTCCTTCAGAAATACCACCTTTTGAAAGCATTCTCTTGGGTAAGGTATCGTCCTCACAGGTAAAACCTGCTCTGAGATTGAACGATCTTTCAAGATTCCATATCCTCTCACCCACCCTCAGCAAGTCCTCAGAAGAATATGAGACTCCCGTTGCAGCACTGATCAAAGAAGCTATCTCCCCTTCGCTCAGAGCGAAACTCACAAACGGACACAGGACAACAGAATCAATAACTGCTGCAAGATCCTGGAACAACTTAACAAAGCCAGCTTTGCCCTGCAATACAAATCTGTCAAGCCCCACCGGTTTACCCAATAACTCGGGTCCTGCCATAAATGCACTCATATGGCATGCCCCCCGATTTGAAGTGGCATATGCAAGAGCAAGCCCTGAAATACTCCTGGGATCATAGCCGGGTATTTCCAGACCTTTGGAACTCATGCTAAGTTCTTTTACGCCCTGCTTGATCATATAGGATAAAGAACCTTCACCGAGTGAACTGATACCTTGTGATATTTCAGAAACTGTTTGCAAGAGATGTGCAGGATCCATTTTCCCACCAGATATTTCAAGATATGATGCGATAGTAGCTCCACATGAGATAGGATCTACACCATTAACATAACAAAGTTCATTAGCCTTTACAATGGATTCCTGATCAGTGTTACCCACAGCTGGACCAAAAGCCCATAAAGCATCATAATCAGGTATTGGACTACCGTTTTCAAGCAACCTCCTACATCCAAGAGGACAGTTATCACATGGTGTTTTCTTACTTTTGTAAGACGCTGAGAGTTGTTCTGCTGAGATATTTCCAGCATAATGGAAATTCTGTTCCCTGAAATTCATGGAAGGGAGGATATCAAGATGGTCCATGACATTGACCATAAAGGAAGTACCATATACAGATAAACCTTTGGAGGTTACTGGATTTGCTTGTAGTAACCTCTGTGCACTGGCTATAGCCTTTTCAAATGCTTTCGGGTCTGCTATAAGAGGGTCATTAGTACCTTTTACCACTATGGCCTTCAGGTTCTTGGAGCCGGCTACAGCCCCATGACCACCCCGACCACTTGAATAAAGGTTGTCGCTCACAAAGTTTGCAAAGCGTACTTTTTTTTCACCTGCCCTGCCTATACATACCACACTTCCCTTTTCCTTCAACGCTAAAGTAGTTTCCCTTGTATCTTTTCCCCAAAGATGTTCTGCAGAGATAAGTTCTACATCTTCATCAAAGATGGATAGATAGAGAGGGGTATCGGACCTTCCTGTAATGACCAGGGCATCTATACCCGCATATTTCATTGCCTTTCCGAAGTGTCCTCCGGCATTGGAATCAAATATAGTATGAGTAAGTGGGGATTTCGTGGTAATTGAATAATGTCCGGACATCGGAGCTGCTGTCCCTGTTAGCGGACCTGTAGCAAACACCAGTGGATTGTCAGGTGATAAGGGATCCACATCCGGGTCAGCAAATTCATAAATCAACTTTATACCAAAACCCCGACCTCCCAGATATTCTCTGGCTTGCTTTACACCCGTTCTTGATTCAGTGACCGAATGAGAACTAAGGTCAACAAAGATAGTTCTTCCTGTCCAGCCGAACATTCATTCTCACCTTCATATTTTAACTCCTTCAAGTTCCAGTAGTTTGCGTTTCAAAGATAAACTTTCATGATCCTTACTTCCACAAAATCCTCCCATGCCTTTACTTGACACTACCCTGTGGCATGGAATGATTATAGGATATGGGTTTTTTGCTAAAGCACTTCCTACTGCTCTGGAAGCTCCTCTTCTGCCTATTAGCGCAGCCAGTTCTCCATAGGTAATTGTATGTCCGTAGGGAATGTGTCTTGTCTGCTCAAGCACATCTTTCTCAAAATCAGATAAATGGGAAAGATCAACTTTACACCATGAAAAATCTACTTGCTCACCTTTAAGGTATCTTAACATTTCACGACACAGGAGTTCAAGATCTTCCATGTTTGCCACCCAGGAACTTATCTTCGATAGAACGTCTTTTTCCACGATATCGTAACCAGTTGATGACAGATAATGACACTGTAATTGCGGAAACTATGACAGCAGCATATATGAAAGGCCTGGTCCTCTCTACAAGTAGTGGGTCGATGTTATCCTTTTGATCATAGGTGGGATACATGATATCACGCCTGTCGTTACTGTGGCCAAGACCAAGAGCATGCCCCAGCTCGTGCTTTGCCAGTTCACGCATGTTGGCATCACCATATTGTTTCCATGCATAACCTTCATAATTGCCCACCTCCAGGACGATATCCACTCGCACATACTTCCCATTGACTTCATAAGGCCTTGCAAAACCTGCAACACCGTTCTCAACGCCCGCGTCCTTTTCCAGATTCTCCACCCACATAATATAGATGTCAGCTTCACTTTCAGAATCAACCAGCCTGAATTCGGGTTCGTATGCCAGATGGCCATTCCCCCCATTTTCCCAGTATGTCATAGCAGATTCTACCTGTTCTTTATATGTGGGACTGTAATGTTCTGGAACATTAACATTATCGATGTATACTGTGATCGGGGAATGGTCCCAAGGTATTGTAGTAAGCGCAGGATAAGCATTATCCTCCATTGCATACACACTATGTACTGCCACTGAAGTAAAAAAACAGACAAAGAATAGCAACCCTATGAAAGCAGGACATGTTTGAAACATTGAGCACCATATGAACATACATTACGCAATACAAATAGTTAATTGATCAATAAATATGAGCTGCATAACGATAAATACAATGAGGGACAAACCGGCCCCATGCAAAAGAAGATAGCAGTGGTATTTGATAGCGCAGGAACACTGCTACGCATGTACCGTGTGGCAAAAGAGACATCAACGGGCAATATTCTTGAAAACATAGAAAGTATCATGCTGGTAGCAGAGAGACCCAGAAGAGCTCTTGTGGTAATGCATGCTGAACCTGTTGCCATTGAGAACACTGATCCAAAAACAGAACTCCGGAGGTTCATAGCTGATAATGGATTAAAAATAGA
>NZ_JBFXHJ010000095.1:0-8539 GCF_050177135.1 Methanomethylovorans sp. | reverse complement strand
GCAAGTATGGCGCCCCATGAGCGTGAAGTGTTGCTTTTGACCTTGAGCATTACATAATCGTCCGGCATGTCCACAGGTTTCGACGCTGAAAAATCCTGTGCAGTGATCGTGTATCCACCGACCTTGACCTGCTCGCCCCAATGAAGTGTAATGTTTGAAGGGGTGAGCCATTCGGTGTCATTTGAATCCCTTGCAGATGCAGGATGCTGCAGCATTACCAGATACATGACCAGTACTGCTGCAAGCAAGATAGACCTGTGATACATATCAGTTCTGACCTTTTCTTGAGAACTTCATTACAGCTATAAGGGCAATTACCAGAACCCATGCTTCAAAACCAGGCTGCTGGCCGACCTCATCACTTGTTCCGCTGCTTGCCTGTGCCTTACCGGAACTGGAAGATCCCGCATTGCCTGATTGATCCTTTGAGGGTGTATCCTGGCCGGATGCAACCTTTAATGCTATTTCCGGCATGTTCGAGACCTTTTCACCTTTATAGCCTTCCAGATCAGTAAATTTAGCAGATGTTGCTGGCAGTTTCATATCAGCTTCCTTTTCAAGCTTAAGGACATATGAAAAACTTTGTGTCTTTTTATCATTCACCACATCATCGAAAGTCATAACCCCGCTTACAAAGCTGGTACCTTCCGGTACTGTCTCTTCTATTTTAACATTTGCATCCCGGTTGCCTTCATTTTTTACAGAGATGGTAACGCGCACATTATCACCAGGATTGAAGGAAGATACATTTACTTTTTTCTCCAGAACTATATAGGGACCATTGACCACAATAGTAGGTGTATCGGATTCGAACGTGTAATCTTTGCCATCCACCCTGAACTTGGCAGTAGCTTTTGGCAATTTGAACTTTCCGGGTTTGATCGGTTTGAGAGTATATTCCAGAACTGTGGTTGTTTCCTGCGCACTGAGAGATGTGGTCTTTTCCGTCTGCACATTGTCCTTCAGTTCCAGATCATCTGTCTGTAGGTCAGTGAGATGGACAGAACTGAGTGCATATGGACCCGTATTTCTCATAATAAGAGAAACATAAGCTGTTTCATCCATGTATATTTCTTCTGTACAGCTTTTGGTAAGGGTGATCTCTGCTTTTGGTTCAATGGTAATGGTCTTTGTACCCTCGAAAATATGCTTCTCATTGTTTATATCATAAGCAGCGGCCCGTGCAACGATCTTAAAATCTTCTTCATCCCATAAAAGAGGGATCTGAAGTTTAAATGCAAGTGGTTTTGTAGTTTCTCCCTTCTCAAGAGAAGGTGTTGTTTGTATCAGTTTTCCATCTGCAAGTTCAAGGCCGGCAGTATCCACATTAAGCACTACGTTGCTGGCTTTGGCATCACCCACGTTCTTGATTGTTACGTTACCTTCTATAAAACGAGGAGTGGAAAGCCTGGTCGGGTCATAGGTTTCTTTTTCAATGTCCAGATCCACTTCAAGATCCGGCAATCCACGCCTGTATATCTGCACTTTGACCGTGGGGTCTATAAGATTCCCGGTCCAGCTATCAGTTTTCAAACTAAGGGCACTGGCATAGACTTTGATGTCATCACCATTGGCCGTATCCCTATAGACCACATTATCAGACAGTTTCAAGGCTCCGGCCGTCATATACACATCATCTTTGTAAATAGTGATATATACATAGCCATCCTTGTTGAAATCATCTGCAGTAATGACATAGTTGTCAACCTTGTAAGAATCTCCCCAATGGAGGGTTACAGTTTTTACGGATTCCCATTCTATATCATCTGAGCTGTAAGCTGACACCTGGGATATCAGGCAGAATAAAACCAGGAATAAGAAGGACATTGACTTTATTGACATGTGAGTTCCTCTTAAGCGGATAATGGACCATATAACAGCAGTTATTCTTGAGAATAGTATATAATTATATTATTATATAACTATATTGCTGACAAATAATGACCAGACATATATATCTATAAAATCTATGTCATATAAATCAACTGAAAACGTAAACTTAAAGTATTTTTAAATTGCAAAGCAATGGCTTTGTAGAAATCGTCACGCTACATTTTCAACTGTGGGCAGATGCAACCACAGAGTACACAGAGTTCACGGAGATGAATAAATATTACCATCCTCTGTGTTCTCTGTGAACTCAGTGGTTAAAACATAATACGTATGTTTTTTACAGAGCCAAAGCAATTAAAGTTTCAGTGAAATGGTAAAAGTAAAGGTACTGCCTTTTCCGATCTCGCTCTCCAGCCAGACATTTCCCCCATGCAGGTCCACGAACTGCTTGACTATATAAAGTCCGATACCATTTCCCTTATATTTACGGGTTGAGGACGAGTCTAACTGTATAAAAGGCTTGAATAACCTTTGCTGATCCTCCGTACTGATACCTATGCCATTATCAATGACCTCAATATGCAACGTATCGTGCATTTGCTTGGACCTTATCTTGACAAAGCCTTTCTCTTTCCCGAATTTGATAGCATTGCTCACCAGATTGATGAGGATCTGTTGTAATTTATTCCTGTCAACTCTTATTGACTTGACCTGCGGGTCAAGTTCCATTTGCAGTTCAATGTTCTTTTTGGAGGCAAAGGAAGACATTTCAGTCATCACATCCTGTATGAGACCTTCCAGATGAATGTCCTCAAGTTCAAGATTTGTTTTTCCGGCTTCAATATTTGATACATCAAGAATGTTATTTATAACGTCTAGCAGGTCTTTACCCCCTGCTATTATATTATTGAGATATTTACGCTGGTTATCATTCAGCTTATCCTCGATACTTTCCTGTAAAAGGTCCGAAAATCCCATGATCGCATTCAGAGGTGTTCTGAGTTCATGAGTGACATTGGAAAGGAACTCACTTTTAGTTCTGCTGGCCTCTTCAGCTACGTTCTTGGCATGTATAAGTGCCTCTCTTGCCTTTTTACTTTCGGTTATGTCCTCAACAATGCATATGCCCCCAGCGATCGCTTTATCTTCAGTGATCACCGGAACGAAGCTGGCCCTTATGGGGGTATCTGTGGCACCTATGAATGAAAAGGAACTTCCGGAATAATTATCCGGTTCGCCTGAAAGCACTGCTGTAACACATTTTTTTATCTCTTCACTTGTATCGGATTTAAGCAGATCGAGACCAATGATATTGCCAATTATATTTGCTTCTTCGACACCTACTATATCCACGAAACTTTTGTTACACTGTGTGATCACTCCATAGGTATCAAAATGGATAATACCCAAAGGTGATTTCTCGAATATCATGCGATACTTGTCCTTAGCTTCGCGCATTTCCTTTTCATTGAGAACACGCTGTGTGATATCCCGGATATTCACACTAAAGAACAAAGCTCCATCTTTCTTCCATGTAGAGTGTGAGATCTCAATAGGAAATTCTGTTCCATCCCTTTTCAGGCCGTAAAGTTCGATAGTGTTTCCCATTACCCAGGAACGGCCGGTCGAAACAACTACATCCCATCCCTGATGGATATGCCGGTACCTTCGTGGCATGATCATGGAAATATGCATTCCCATTGCTTCCTCGACCGTATAGAAGAAAAGGTTCTCAGCACCCTTGTTCCAGAATATGATATTACCTGCGGAATCGGAAAAAATGATCGCATCAGAAGCTGAGCGCGCCTGGGATATGAACATGTCACTGGCCATCTCCAAGGCATTGAGATTAGCTTTCCTGTCTCCAATGTCCCTTATAGTAGCTATTATCCCTTTAACATGACCATCTTTATCGAAAAATGCTTGTGCATACAGTTCTACCCAATATATTTTCCCGTTTGGGTCCTTAAGACGACCTTGTACCCGGCTCTGGCCGGAATTATTAAGAGTAATGGACAGAGAGCGAACGATCTTATGTTGATCTTCATAAAAAAATAGATCTGATAATTGTTTAAGGAGAAGTTCTTCAGGAGTGAAGCCGTATGTAGTGACAGAAGGACTAATGTAGGTGATCACGCCCGCTGGATCCGTTGAAAGGATGACATCCGCTGAATTCTCCACAAGAACGCGATATTTATCATCAGCTGTGATTTTTGTATGTTGATCTGATATTGAATTGATCAGCTCGATCTGTACTATGATCCTGGAAATATTCCCGTTCCTGTCATTAAGGAATCCGGCCTTTAAGATCGCAGGGTGTTCCTCTGCATGCTCATCAACTATGGGTATTCCAATATCGTGACGATCTTTGACATCAGCAGGCTTGGTAAATATTTTACTGGCTTCATATCTTTTGTCTGAGGATATCAATCTATCGTACCATATACGACCAATGAGCTCCTTTTTTGTGAATCCCAGACTCTTACAAAAACATTCATTCACAAACGATATCATCTGATCAGTGTCAAGAACAAGTAGCATAGAAGGAACAGCATCCATAAATGCATACAAGATCTCAATAGCAGGATCCTGAAAGTTCATAGAGCGAGTAACAAAAGAAATATCGAACTCATTCTCTGCAGAATTACGGCGAACTGTATCAGAACCTTTGTTTCTGGAGATCATGTCTATTCCTGTTCATTCGGTCAACAAGGTCGTACTGTTAGTGTGTATTCCATATCTTATATCAGAGTGAAATTATCGGATTGCTTCATTGCTTTGGAACTAGCAGCCTGAAACCATTGATCATTTGAGGTCGTTCCACTGCCCTGGGGATCTCTGTCAGGGAAGGCATATCCGTTATATCAGGATGCTGGAGCATGCCGTAGAGATGCTCATTGTCGCCCTGAAAGGACTTGAAGCCTGATCTTAAACCAATGCGGTCCTTTTCCTCTGAGGAAATATCATAAAGAGATCCAGAGACATGTTTTCCCTGATCCTTCGCTTTCTTGCTCAGGCCAAGTTTCATATTCCTTTCTCTGTTCTTGGCACCTGCTTCCTTCCCTCTTTTATAGTTATCACTGACAATTTCCAGAAGACCTGCATCCTTTGCAACCGATTCCAGTGCAGCGTAGCGCTCACTGACCCAGCCAAGTTCTGAATGCTTATAGTAACCTACATCAAAGCCAAGATCATAAGCTCTTTTTTCGAGTTCAGCTTTTTCTGAGTCGCTGAGCTTTCTTTTTGTTTCCACCTTCTTGAAAAGCCGCACCCGAGATCACTTCCTTATTGCAGAAGACCTTCTACCTGCAGCCCGCGTTCAGTGAACTGAACTTTGTGCATATTGCAGTCATGTTTTGTACCCCGCATCTTTATGATCTGGATAGCACGTGTCATCTGCTTTTCATAAAGGAAATTGTGCAGGAAGATCACTCCATGGGATGCGAACTGTTCAGTAGTATATGCAGTAGGGTCAGTGAGCTCCCCAATAATTATAGTGGTACAGCCCAGTTTTTTGAGATTCCTTATGAATCTGGTCATCTCCTTTTCCTGCAGTGCAGGATCGTGTGTTGCAAAACGTATGGCTGTCATGGAATCAATGACCAGCCTTTTGACATTGTACTCTGCCACATAAGCCGCCAGTTCCTTAAATACCGTCGCAGGTGACGGAGCCTCATGCTCGTTGGAAACGCCTTCTATTCCTTCATGGGGCTGAATGATATCCTTCAGTTCATCCATGTACCCATATTCCATACGGGGTCCCAGATCTGCAAACAATAGTTTCTTCACTTTTATAAGTGGTATGACATTAAAAGAATAATTAGACATATCGTTTATGATGTTCTGGGGACACTCAAGTAGGGTAACATACAATCCTACATCTCCCTGCAAAGCACCTTTTGCAAGGAACTGCACACCAAAAGTGGTCTTGCCACCTCCGGGTGGCCCACTTAACAGATAAACACGTTCCGGGAGAAGTCCTCCCTGTAGAATCTCATCCAGGCCATCTATCCCACTTTCTATTCTCATAAGTAAACCTCTGATAAATAATATATTTAATTATATTTTAATCCTTCGATGAAATTGTGCCGGAGGTCTCTTTTGAAACCTCAAGCTATCCATATCTATTTTATTGCGACAGATTCTTATGAATTGAGAACAAAGGTTTTTCATGCATCTATCTAATATCATCCCGGTACTGGAAAAGATAGCTCCACCTGAGCTTGCCGCTGATTTTGATATTAACAGAATTGGCCTTAATCTTGATCTTGACAATGATGTTAAAAAGATAGCAGTTGCTTTAGACCCCACGGACTATGTACTTAACAGGGCAGCTGAGATCAATGCAGACCTCTTGATAACCCATCACACCCTTATTTTTGATCCGGTGAATTCCATTTCCAGAACTTTTGCCACCAGTCTGCAGATAGCGCTGGACAACAGGATCTCTCTATATTCAATGCATACGAACTTTGACAGAGCTAAAGGTGGAATAAACGACGTACTTGCAAAAAGGCTGGGACTTAGCAATGTACAGGAACTGGACATAGGCAGGATAGGTGAAGTACCGGTGTGTTCTACGGAAACTCTGGCAAACCATGTGGCAAAAAGCCTGAACACTCATGTGCAATATGTGGGAGAAAGGGATGATATAAAACGTGTAATGGTCTTTGGAGGCAGTGGTTTTAGAAATGAGTACCTTGGGATCGCAAAGGAGCATGGTGTTGAAGCGTACGTTTCTTCGGAACTGAAACATGATGTGATACGCTCTCGCGGAGAACTTGCACTTATCGATGCCACCCACTACGCTACAGAGAATCCGGGCATGGAAGAGCTTTGCCCGCGTCTGGCAGACCTGCTGGGACTGGATGTGGAATTCATACATCATAACCCGTTCATCAGAGTGATATGATGGAAAATTTGAGAGCAGACCAAGCAGAATGGGATGATGTGGAAGAACTTCTTGAAAAACAGATACATAAAAAGGTCAGAGCCAAACACAGGGGATATGGCGATTATGAAAAAAGGATCTACAGAGGCCCTTCTGTGAAAAGAGGATATGAGTAGATGGCTATCATCTACCCTGTTCATTATCCTTCAGTGCTTTATCATAGACCTTCAGTGTGGAATCTGCCACTTCATTCCAGTTATATACTTCTTCTATAAGTCTGCGACCTTCCTCGCCAAAGCCTGCCTTACCCAGACCATCCAGCACATAATTTATTCCCCATGCTATAGAATCCGGATTTTGGTAAACCGTAACTCCATTTTTGAAGTTATCGATAAGTTTTACAGCATCAGTAGCAACCACGGTCTTGCCAGCATCCCATGCTTCGAGCACCACGATCCCAAAGGGCTCGTTACGGCTTGGCATACATACGATGTTTGCAGCATTGTACCAATCCCTGGAAACCTCATCCGATGCATAGCCAAGGAAATGAGATGCATGTTTCACACCCATTGAACGTGCAAGGTATTCACAATGAGCCCGCATCTCTCCCTCTCCTATAAGCACGAACTGTGCATCCCAGCGGTGAGACAATACCTTTCCTATAGCCTTAACAAGCATATCAGGCCCTTTCTGGTAGCTCATGCGCCCGATGAACAGAACAACAGGCGCCAGCGGATGGATACCGAACCGCTTCTTTACTTCACCCGGATCCACATCCTTACGTATCTTATCCAGGAAAATCCCGTTGGGTACCAGGGATATCTTGTGATCAGGAATATGATACAGGAACTGTACCTCCTTCTTCAGCACCTCGGAAGTGATTATGACCTCAGCTGACTCATAACCGGCCAGCCATTCCCGATGTGATATGGTTTTAGCCTCCGACCAGTTGCCATGTACGTTACCGTTGCGACCCCATTCGGTACTGTGATAAGTAAGCAGGAATGGAAGGCCTTTTTCGGCCTTAAGCTTGCATAGTACGTTCACAGGATGCCAGTCATGTCCATGAAGAATATCGAACTGACCAAAGCGATCTACCACCTCCAGGAACATCCAGTACATGGAATCACACATCCTGTCCATCTGATTAACAACCCCTCCCGACTGGTCGTGGTCCACACGATGGTAATGCACACCATTTATGAGCGCATGTGGTTCAAGCCCTCGGTTACGGGTGAATATATGCACCTCATGTCCTTTGGAAGCAAGCACTTCAGATAGCTCGGAAACATGGGGAGCTACGCCACCCACTTTTACCGAGTGCAAGCTTTCCCACGAGAACATACCGATCCTTAATTTTTTCATTTTATATACCCCACAGTTCAAGATTCAATGTACCTTCTGTTCAGAAATCCCATTGTTCAAATACTCTGCAGCCTTTTCCGGAGGCATCGTGTTTATGAAGATATCAGTGTTCTTCTCAAAACCCGCCATCTTGCTGGTCACAGGTTGGAGCCTGAGATTCAAATGATATGAATCGTCTTGCAGCAGCTGGAAGAACATGTAATTATAAGCAGGAGATGCGAGTACCGTCTCCAGCCCGGAAAGAACATGGCGGATCGCAGCGCCCAGAGAATGCAACATCTCATCTGACATTGCCCCAAGATGACTGACATGTGCCTTAGGAATGAACCAGATCTCGAAAGGAACCTGCGAAAAATAAGGAGCAAAGGCTATGAAATGTGCATTCTCATAAATAGAGCGTGCATTTGAAGATTCCAGGCGTACGATCCTGCAGTAAGGACAGTTATCCTG
>NZ_JBFXHJ010000094.1:0-8634 GCF_050177135.1 Methanomethylovorans sp. | reverse complement strand
GTTCTAAATAATAAACAGCTGAATAAAAATCCTATTTTATAGCTCGATGATATGATAAATATATGTAATGGTAAGTAATATGAGAATGCATGCCAATGGTTTCCATTGTAATGCCCTCCATGAACGAGGAATCCACTATAAGGACATGCATACTGAAAGCTATGTCCTTTTTCGAGGCCAGGGGTCTTGAAGGTGAGATCATCGTGGTGGACAATTCCACGGACCGAACTGCAGAAATAGCCAGATCCATGGGCGCAGTGGTCATACCTTCAGTAAAAGGCTATGGGAATGCATATCTTAAGGGGCTTGCAAGGGCAACTGGAGACTATATAGCCATAGCAGATGCAGATAACACTTATGATCTCAATGAATTGCCCATGTTCTTCGATATCCTTATGAACGGAGAGGCAGATTTCGTAATCGGCAGCAGATTAAAAGGTAGCATAAAAAAAGGAGCAATGCCATGGTTGCACCAATATATAGGTAATCCTTTCCTCACATGGCTGTTAAATGTTCTTTTCGGTACCAGTATTTCAGATGCTCATTGTGGAATGCGGGCTTTTACACGAGAGGCCCTTGAAAAGATGAACCTTAAGAGCCATGGCATGGAGTTAGCTTCAGAGATGGTCATCGAAGCTGCAGACAAAGGCCTGCGTATAAAGGAAGTTCCAATCTCATATGATGTAAGGGATTCTCCTTCTAAGCTCAGATCCTTACACGATGGCTGGAGGCATATTAGGTTCATGATGCTCTACCGCCCAGTTTCTTTCCTGCTGGTGCCTGGTACATTTGTTTTTTTAGTAGGTGCAGCTTTGTTGTTCACCTTGCCACGTATGGGCAATGTGGCTGAGACCAGGCTTCATTCATTCATATTGGCAAGTATGCTGACAGTAATCGGCAGTCAGCTTTTTGCAACTGGCCTTTATCTGGGTGCCTATGGGTACATAAATGGATTATATGTGAAGGAAAGTCCTTTCATAAAAAGGATCATGGACTATCATTCACTTGAAGAGGAACTATTTGTAGGCATGGTTTTTTTGCTCGCAGGCTTATTCATTGGCCTGAAAGTGGTTTTCTCATGGGTAAGTTCAGGCTATGGTTCTCTTTTTCAGATTCAAACAGCAGTATTTGCCATGGTATTTGGTTCCATAGGTTTGCAAATGATCTTTACGGCCATATTTCTGAGCGTGCTTATGCTTGGAATGGACACCGATAGGTGACATTATGAGGATTGCCTTTGTATATGATGCAGTTTATCCATGGGTGAAAGGTGGGGCTGAAAAGAGAATATATGAACTGGGCATTCGTCTAATAGCAAAAGGGCATGAAGTGCACCTCTTTGGGATCAAATGGTGGGAAGGGGCAGATGTTATTGAACACGATGGCATGTTCCTACATGGTGTCTGCAAATCAAGGGAGCTCTATGTGGAAGGAAGAAGGTCTATTAGTGCAGCACTAATCTATTCCATAAAACTGTTCTCACATCTAAGGCGTGAGAAATTCGATCTTATTGATGTAAGTGTATTTCCTTATTTTTCATGCTTTACAGTAAGGCTAGTTTCTTTTTTAAATAAAGGCCATGTAGTATACACCTGGCACGAAGTCTGGGGTGATTACTGGTACTGCTACATGGGCAAAGCAGGTTTTTTTGGAAAAATGATCGAAAAGGCAGTATCAAAAATATCTGTAAATAATATTGCAGTTTCGGAATGGACTAAACAAAGGCTCGAAGAGCTGGGGATTTCTGAGGACAAGATATCTGTTATCCCAAATGGTATTGATCTCCAAGCGATATCCGAGATAGAGGCAGAAGGTGGGAATCCTTCGGAGGGAATAGATGGAAAACTTTATGATGTAATTTTTGCCGGGAGGCTTATCAAGGATAAGAATGTCGATTTTCTACTTAGAGCCGTGTCTCTTCTAAAAATGGATTATCCCTGCCTTATTTGCTGCATTGTGGGAGATGGCCCGGAGAAAACAGAACTTATGGATCTCTCAAACAGAATAGGAATTTACACAAATGTTGAATTTGTAGGTTTTCAGGATTACAGTTCTCTTATCGGAAAAATAAAAGCTTCAAAGGTTTTCGTACTTCCTTCTTCGAGGGAGGGTTTTGGGATGGTCGTAATAGAGGCATTTGCATGTGGAATTCCTGTAATAACTGTAAAGGAGAAGTATAATGCAGCACAAGGGTTGGTTGAAGATGGACTTGATGGGTTTGTTGTAGCTCTAGAAGAGAATGAGATTGCACAGGCAGTGGAAAAAATTATTGCGGATGCCCAATGTCGTAAAAATATGTCGAAGGCTGCTTTTCAGAAATCTGAAGGTTATGATTGGAATGAGGCTTTATCTAAATTGGAAAAATATTTGTGAGGCATCGAATGAAAGTCGCTATATTTCATGATTACATCGGAGCGATCGGTGGGGGGGAAAAACTGGTCCTGACACTTGCAAAAGGACTAGGAGCAGATGTAATTACCACAGATGTGGATGTGAATTCTGTAATTAAAATGGGGTTTGAGAGCGTAAACATCATAAGCCTTGGAAAAACATTGAAAGTACCGCCTCTTAAACAGATAGATGCTTCTTTTAAGTTTGCAACATGTGATTTTTCCGAAAACTACGATTTCTTTATCTTTTCAGGAAACTGGGCATTCTTTGCAGCGAAAAAGCACAAACCAAATGTTTACTATTGTCATACTCCAACAAGAGCCTTTTATGATCTTTATAATGTTTACCGTAAAAACCAATCTGTATTTGTATCTCTGCCATTTGTCATTTGGGTACGTATACACAGAAAGATCTCGGAGTACTATCTTACTCATGTATCTAGGATCGTGACAAATTCCATGAATACTCAAAAAAGGATACAAAAGTATTTTTGCAGGGATTCAGTTATTATCTATCCACCGGTCGATACTTCAAGGTTCGAGTATAAAGAATATGGGGATTTCTGGCTTTCTGTGAACAGGCTGTATCCTGAAAAGAGGGTAGAACTGCAGATAGACGCTTTCAGGGAAATGCCTGATCAAAAATTGATCATCGTGGGAGGCTATGCGGCAGGGGATCATGCATCGGGATATGCAGCCAGCCTGATGACCGGGCTTCCAGAAAATGTGATATTGATGGGTAGTGTTTCAGAGGAAAAACTACTTGAATTATATGCTACGTGTAAAGGGCATATTACAACAGCACTTGATGAAGATTTTGGTATGACGCCTGTAGAAGCCATGGCATCAGGCAAACCAACGGTTGCGGTAAAAGAAGGGGGATACCTTGAAACTGTGTTAGATGGAGTGACAGGTTTGTTGGTGGAGCCAGAAGTATCCTCTATTATCAAGGCTATCAAAGAAGTGTCTTCAGATCCTCAAAGATATCGGGAAGCATGTATCAATAGAGCTAAGGAATTTGATGTATCTGTAATGCTTCAGAAAATGCGGGCAATGCTAATCCCATGAAATATATATGTTTCAATAATTAATCTACGTGAATCAAAGGGATGAAAGGATGAGTAAGATCGATTCTCTCTCTGTCAGGACTAAAATATTGTTAGTGATGCTTTTTGCATCGCTTACACGTTTGTTTCCATTATCTTTTCTCTTGTCGGATGGCAGGGTAACTTTTGTAAGTTATGACTCCTATTATCACATGCGAAATATTCTCTATACTACACAACATTTTCCGGGACATATCCTGTCTGATTCATACATCAACTATCCATTGGGATTTGATATCAGTTGGCCCCCTCTGTACGATCTGCTAATATCTCTGATGGCTTTGGTAGTTGGGTTGGGGAGCCCGAGTGATAGTACAATTGAACTGATCGCGGCACTTTTTCCAGTTGTTATCGGAACTCTTTCCTTGGTACCTTTGTATTTTACATCTTCAGCTCTTTTCGGCCGCAGGGTTGGTCTTTACAGTCTAGTTGTGTTTGCAGTAATGCCCATTCATCTTATGGTCTCTATGTTCGGGGCCACAGATCATCACGTTGCTGAGATATTATTATCAACTACAGCTTTTACATTGTTTATTTTCTCTCTTAAAGAAGGTGCAGATCATGATGTCTGCAGGACATTAACAAAAAGCGATCTTATATCATGTATTAGATCCCTTTCAGCGATCTTTGCTATAGGGGCAGGCATCACACTTGCTGTTTCCGTACTCACCTGGACGGGCTCACCTATATTCATAGGTCTTTTTGCATTATATGTGCCAGTGCAACTGGCTCTTGATCTTAAAGTTAAAAGGAACTCAGGGTACATTTTGGCCAGTTCGTGCATAATGTATCTGTCTGCTCTTGTGTTCGTTATACCTTTTGTGGCGATCATGGTAAGAGAAGGATATGAGTTAAGTGCAGCTTTTGTTTCCTGGTTCCATGTGCTATACATATTATCAATGCTCGGTTTTACATTGATGTGCTGGGTTGTAGCTCACTTTATAGGTAATAGAGGTCAATGGTGGCATTATCTATTGGCCATCCTTGTGCTAATTGCCGTTGTCGTCATCGGCACCAGGTCAATGATGCCTACCTTCTTCTCAAACATCATTTCAGGCATTGGTTACCTTTTAGGATTTGATGAAACCCTCAGTACTATCAATGAAGCTTTGCCTCTGTTTTGGGATCAGTACGGAGATTTCACTTTGAGTTCTGTTTGGGGTGGCTTTGGTCTGTTCTTCCTTTCAGCCTTTGCATCTCTTCTGCTTATCTTGCGAAAGGGGTTTCCATCAAAGAATCCTACTATCGCCTTTTTTGTTATATGGTCGGTCATTGTCTTTGTCCTGGCTCTATCTCAAAGACGCTTTATGTATCTGTTATCTATCAATGTAGCAGTTCTCTCAGGTTATTTTATGGGGCAACTGCACTCATGGTTGATGCCAGAAGCAGTCAAAGAGCATGGGGGAAAGCGTAAAAAGGTGCAGACAGATCCCAGCAAGATGCCATTGCTGTTGATACTTGGAATGTTGTTACTACCCGGTGTTTTGATATCTGTGGCTGCAGTGTCAAATCCATCTGTTATGCCTTCTGACTGGCAGGAAACACTGGACTGGGTCAAGGATCACACTCCTGTGACCTCTTACTATAATGACCCCTTGCAGACTCCTGAATATGGGGTGCTAAGCTGGTGGGACTTTGGTAATTGGATCATTTACAGATCCCAAAGGCCAGTGGTTACCAATAATTTCCAACCGGCTGTACAGGAAACAGCCGCCTTTTTCCTGTCCCAGAATGAAACAGAAGCCTCAGATATACTTGATGAGAGGAATGTAAAATATATACTGACAGATATCTCAATGGTCAAGGGTAAATTCTTCAGTATTGCTAAACTTGCAGGTGAGGACTATGATAGTTTCTTCGATGAGGAAACCCTCACTAAAGGCTCATCTGCGGTGACCACTAAAGTGGAGAATGATAAGTTCAAAAATTCAATGCTTGTCAAGCTCCATGTCTATGATGGCAGTGGTTCCGGCCACTATCGCTTGCTGTATGAATCTAACACAACAGTTACTCAAGACCCAGAAGTGAAATATGTCAAAGTGTTTGAATATGTTCCCGGGGTGACAATAACGGGCAAGGCCCAACCCGGCGAAACGGTTTATGGTGCAACCACTCTTGTCAGCAACAGAGATAGGCAATTTGATTATTACAATTCTGCAGTCGCTGATGAGAATGGTACTTATAGCCTGGTCCTAGCTTACTCAACTCAGGATGGTACCTCTTCAACATCTGCTATTTTGCCGTACACTATCATTGGTGACAAGAGCAGGTCTTCAAAAAAGATCAATGTTACAGAGAGTGCTGTGCAGACCGGCGAAGTTTTGCTGTTAGACCTTGTGTAGGTTTAACACTTTCATCTTTTACCTGGGTTATGTCTATATATATATAAAAAGCATTATATTAATGTAGTTTCTGACGGAACTTCAGGTGATATAATGCTTTACAGATGTCCATTGTGTGAAGGAAAGATGAATAGATGGAGGTATCCTGCCATTAAAAGACAGGACAATTTCGGAAGACAATTAGTTATCTACAAGTGTGTTGAGTGCGGTAACGAAGAGACTTATCCTGAAATTTAACTTCAGAACATTGAATAAACTTCTTCATGTGGATGGATCACAAAACCATCAGGTGTGATCTCGTAAGGGTGTATCTTTTTACTGTGGTCCGATCCACGCATCTTATATATTTCCAGACTGCGCATGCGGACATTCTCATGCCTCTTATAATACAACACAATAGTTCCATCGGTAACGAAGTTCTCAACTCCGAACCTTGAGGGGCTTGATTCGTCAATTACTTCACAGGTCATCATGGAAGTGAGCCCAATTACTTCCAGGGTGGTACTGAGCTTGAGTAATTCTACACGGATCTTTGCTTGATCTTGCAGGTAGAAACTTATGGATGTCGTGGAGTCTACAAGTGCTCTTTGTGCATTGATCTCTTCCTGGGTGGTAATGATCTGGTCCATCAGGGAACGAATATCGAAAGGTCGGATATCCACATATTTCTCCTGAGAAGGTATACCGATCTTTGTAGAACAGGCATCTATAATAGCAAGTTTGTTCTCTTCTTCCAATTCCTCAAGGTTCCATCCAAACTTCAGTACGTTCTCTCGTATCTGCTCTGGTCTCTCCTCTGTTGCTACTATAATTCCGTTCTCACCGTATTTAGTAATACCATTATAGATGAACTGGATGGAGAAATTTGTCTTTCCGGCTCCAGATGTCCCTGAAACCAGATATGTTCTGTCCCTTATGAGCCCCCCGCCACAAAGTTCATCAAAACCCGGTATGCCGGTTTTCACTCTGTTGGGCCCCTCTTCCATCTTGATCTCTTCAGATATAGCGCCATCAAACATCTTGTGTTTCGCCTCGTTTTGTATTAATCCTTGGTATTTATAATATATCTGAGAAGATATAAATGTATTGAGGTAATTATCATAATAATGAGCTATAGCATAATTACATTTTGATCTATTCGACGATCTATTAAATGCACTTTCTTGCATGTCGTTCTTTTAGAGGGTACATATGATGGAGTTCGACATTTCCCGTTAAATACATCGATACTTGTCATTGCTACGTGAAAAATAACCTCTTTGAGACCACAAAAGATTTAAAAGGGAAATAATCTAATAGGCTCTTGTAATCCAATATGACGGGATTAAGAGGGTGATGATGAGAACTTCGTCAATGGGCGAACATGGTGTTCCCCTGATGAAGGTCTAAGGGCGCATAAGCGTTCTAATCCAATGATCCTCACTCTTAGATATACAAACTAACGGAGGAAAATAATGAGTAAATTCGCAGCAGTAACAATTGCTACACTTATGCTGATGGCAGTATTCGTCTCAGCGGCCAGTGCAGCAACTTCTGTAAACACCGTGGAGATCAGAAGCCCGGTGTTTAGTGGCGACGCATTAAGTGACATTACAGTGGATTTCGACTATACTGAGTTCGCAGGATTCTATTATGATATCGATGATGATATTGGTTCTGAATCTCTGGTGATCAATACCGCTATGGTTTCCGACCCAAGGACCATCGATGAGGGCGGACTTACATACACATCCACAATCCAAGAGATCGACTACGCATATGGAGACTGGGACGGCGAGTTCCCCAAGATGGGTTTCCTTGCACAGGACTATGTGCCAGTAAACGGCCAGCCAGATATTCTTTCCAAGCTCCTGCTTGACAGCGACGACAAGTACACTCTGAGAGTCGGTCAGACTCTTGACCTTGGCGAGGGCTACACGCTCACACCAAAGCAGATCGATGTCGAGGGTGACAAGGTCTGGCTCGAGCTGAGCAAGGACGGCGAATACCTTGATGACCAGGTCATTACAGTAACTGGCACAGATGTTGAGAACAGCACCTGGGACTACGAAGAGGATGATGTAGGCGGCGAGGATGATGTAGTCATCATGAGAGCCCACGTCAACGAAGTATTCCAGGGTCAGGTTGACAGCCTTGCAGTTATCGAGGGTCTGTGGCTCATCTCCAACGAACCAATGGAGATCGCAAGCGATGACACTTTCGACGAACTTGAGGTCACAACTGTTGGTGACGATTACATTGAACTTCAGAACCAGGATGACCTTACTCTTACAAAGAACAAGGAGATCGTCCTTGCAGGCGACATGAAGATCAAGACCGCCGACTCAGACGATGTAAGGTTCTACTTCTACAAGGAGATTACTGAGCCAGGAACCTATCAGGTACGTGGTTCAGTTGCAACCGGCAGCGCAGACTGGGACTACAGTTCATTCGCAGGCTTCTACTACGAGCTGGACACAGACATAGCATCTGAAGAACTGGATGTTACTGTCACAAGTACCAGAACAATTGCAGATGGAGACCTTGTATACACTACAACAATGCAGGATGTGGACTATGAGTTCGATGACTGGGTTGGGACTTACCCGAAGATGGGCTTCCTCGCAGAGGAATATGTACCTGTCAACGATCAGCCAGATGTACTCTCCAAGCTCCTGCTTGACAGCGACGACAAGTACACTCTGAGAGTCGGTCAGACTCTTGACCTTGGCGAGGGCTACACGCTCACACCAAAACAGATCGATGTCGAGGGTGACAAGGTCTGGCTCGAGCTGAGCAAGGACGGCGAATACCTTG
>NZ_JBFXHJ010000093.1:0-8658 GCF_050177135.1 Methanomethylovorans sp. | reverse complement strand
TGAGTTAGTGCTACCATACACCCTCCACCTCCTGCACCTGTTATCTTTGCGCTGTATGCGCCCGCGCTGCGAGCTGCATATATAAGATCTGCAAGCTCCGGACTGCTGACACCGATAGCATCAAGAAGTCCCTGGTTAATGTTCATGAGTTCCCCTATCGATCCATATTCCTGTTTTATGACCAGTTCCTCTCCGGTGATCGATATCCTTCCAATGGTGGAAAGGATGGGATCGATGATCTGTGGATAATTTTTCTTAAGTAATGCAACATTAGATACCAGTTGCCTTGTGGAAGAAAATTTTCCTGTGTTGCCTATCACAATACCGCAATCAATGATATTAAGCTTCTTTTTCACAGGCACTATCACAACTCCGCCCATGGTGCTGACGTAGGTATCGGTTGGGCTGGCAGCACCCTGTATCTTTCTTTCGATACTGTGTCCCAGAGTGGCAATATCCTCTGGTCCCAGACCACATCCGAACAACAGGTTCAATGCCTGGATAGTGGCAATTGTCACGGCTGCAGATGAACCCAGGCCTGAACCAACCGGTATATCGGAGTCAATGCGCAGCTTTATACCTTTGATGTCCGCCATCTCGGACATTTTCTCTATCACAGATGATACGTAGGGGTACCTGTCATGATCAAGCCCTGTATCACCCAGCACCGAACTGATCCGTATGGTATCGCTTAAACTGGCTCGTACCTGAGTGCGCAGGTCTACAGCGCAACATATTGCGCTTTCCCCGTAAACTACCGCATGTTCACCGAACAGGTATATTTTTCCGGGAGCAGAACATGTTATCGTTTGCATCGTATCCGACTCATTCTAATATTATAGAGGCGTATCCCACTACACCGGAATCATCACCTGTTACTTCTCCGCTGGTTGCATACTTAAGAAGGTCTGCTTTGCTTGCTCCGAGTTCCCTGGCAGCAGTGATGGTTGCTGCAATAGGTCCATAACCGCATGCCGATATATCCTTTGCGTACAGCCTGCTGTAAAGATCATCTACGTTCATGTCCAAAATAGCCTTTATCAGGTACCTGTCATTGCTCTCTGCCACATGCGCAGGCTGGTAATGCGTGAAGTCGCTTGATGCGATCATAACAGCCTTCCTGCCAATATCTGCGATAGCCCTGGCAATTTCCACACCAACCTCAATGGCTGTTTCTTCGTCCTGCATTCCCATACATATAGGCAGTATCCTGAAGTCATGCTTAAAACGGTACTGGAGAAAAGGTATCTGGACCTCGACCGAATGCTCGAATCGATGAGCAAGCTCATCTTGATCGATCATACTGCCGGCAAGCTTTTCCGCCAGTTCATGGTCCGTTTCTACTTGTCCCAGAGGGGTAGACCATGTTTCTGTTGAAAGAGCTATCGGCGAGCCATAGCCAGTATGATTTGGGCCGAACACTACATAGGTTTCGGCCACTGGCAGTACGGCATACGAGCGAGCTGCGACCCTTCCGGAGTAGATATAGCCGGCATGGGGTACCACAATACCCTTTATGCCGGACCTTGGATCGATCGTGGTGCCTTTGAAGCAATCATCTAACTCTTTCCTCAAAGCCCCCGGATTCGCCGGATAGAATTTTCCCGCAACTATAGCCTGTCTCATACTACGTCACCCCATGTACATATAAGGGGTACATTGTATATGTAGTATGCTTCCAAAGGAAGGCCTTTCAAATACCGGCTTCGAAATCCTCGAATTGGTAATTGAAGTATGTACCATTGGTCTTTGAAATCTCTCTTGCAAGCAACCAGTAGATGAGTGAGAGGGCCTTTCTTCCTTTGTTGTTGGTCGGTATGACCAGGTCCACGTTGGAAGTCATGTTGTTCGTGTCACAAAGTGCCACCACGGGGATCCCAATGTTCACAGCTTCCTTAATTACCTGTGCGTCTCCTGCGGGGTCTGTGACTATGATCACATCGGGCTCAAAGAATGCCTCTACTGTCGGATTTGTAAGTGTTCCCGGAATGAAGCGCCCGACCATTGACCTGGCACCGAGAGCTTTTGCGAACTTCATTGCCGGGTACTGACCATATTGCCTTGCAGAAACTACAAGTATCCTGGATGGTTCATATTTTGACAGGAAGGTTGCCACCAGTTTTATCCTTTCGTCAGTTGACTGGATGTCCAGTACATAGAGTCCGTCAGTTCTTACTCTGTATACGAACTTCATCATGTTCTCTGTCTTCTGCTGGGTACCAATATGTACACCGGCTGCCAGATATTCATCTATAGGAACAAGTGAAGTGGATTTCTCTGCATCTGCACTGACGTCCAATAGTTTATCATCACTATCCGTTTGTATATCTGCATTATCAGTAACGCGTATTTCTTCTGTGGTCATTGGATCACCTTGAATTTATAGTCCCTTTTAACAGTAATTGGGATAACCCCAAGCTCTAGTTCTTTCTTTGCTATATACAGAGATTGAGTACTTGGATCATCGATCAGAACGGGTGCGCCCATAGAGATCTGCAGGGATCTGGCACCGATAATCCTTGCTCGCTCATATCTAGTATAATGTTCTGTGCTCAAAAAATCACCTTAAGGAATGATAGAACGTGATCATTAGGATATAATGTCAGGTATCGTCAACTAAAAGCTGCATAAGTAACGCTTATATCAGTGCGTGTTCTTTCCATACCTGAGATAGTTTTATCCGGAATCCCTCCGAATGTGGTCACATATCTGTTCTTACAGGCCAGTCTATACTAATTACAGTAAGAGTAAGGGAATGGGACCGCTGAGATTTGAACTCAGGTTCCGGCGTGATCCGCGTACTTAAAAGTACGTCCCGAACGCCGAAGGATGGTCCAGGCTACCCTACGGTCCCTTACTGATATGGTGCCAGTGTATCTACAAGCTCCACGTGGGACAGGAGTATCCGACGGCAGCAGTAACGTGTGATACCCAGGTCATCCATGACCCGGGCAGGATCTTCGCCATCTTTAGTTCTCCTTTTGTATTCATCCCAGCTGCTTGAGATCACTTTACCACAACTGAAACAACGGACTGGTATCATCTATATATGCCTTACCTGTATGATTTCTGATACTTAGCACGTGCACCAGGCCCACCAAATTTCTTGGTTTCTTTCTGCCTGGAATCGTTTACAAGAAGGTTGCGGTCATATGCCATATACGCATCACGCAGGTTGGTATCATTGGCCCATTCCACTATACCTCTTGCGATAGCTGTCCTTATGGCATTGGCCTGTCCTATAATGCCTCCGCCGCTTACCTTAACATCGATGTCTATTCCCTCTGCAACATCTCCTGCAAGCATCAGGGATTCATATATCTTCATCTTTACGAATTCAGGCTCATATATCTCAACGGGCTTCTTGTTAATACGAGTTCTGCCGGCTCCTTTTTTGATAGTGGCGCGGGCAATTGCGGTCTTGTTCTTACCTGATGAATTGACTACTTTGTTTGACATGATGATCCTCCTTAGAACTGGCCGCCCATCTTTGTGCTCACGTCCCCAAGTCTAATATACTTGTTAGAACTGAGCCTTTTCATACTTGCTTCGGCAACCTGTATCATTTCCTTGTCCTTGAGCTCGAGCGGAACGCCTACATGCACTTTAAGACGAGCCATTGCATCACGTCCTCTTGCTCTCCTGTAAGGCACCATTCCCCTTACTGTCCTTTTCAGAATACGGTCTGGTCTTTTAGGGAAATGAGGACCAAATTCGGTTGAACCTATAGCTATTTTATTCCTGTATTCTGCTATGGTATCAAGCCTGGAACCGGAGATCACTGCCTTTTCAGCATTAACGATATCTATTTTTTCTCCTGCAAGCAGCCTCTTTGCCACATCACTTGCAAGTCTTCCCAGAATAAGCCCATTGGCATCGATTATTGTCATCTTCAACACCTCTTACTGCAGTATCCTGATCTTTGATCCGCTGGGGTTCTCTTCAAGGATCTGCTCGATCGTCAGGTATTTGCCACCGATCTCATTGATCTTGTCAATGGCAGTGCCACTGAAATCAAGTGCAGCAATTGTGACCGAGGTCTTCAGCTCACCGGCACCCAGTACTTTACCGGGTATCAGGACAACCTCTCCTTCCTTGGCATATCTGTTGATCTTACTGAGATTGACCTGAGCATACTTACGACTGGGTTTCTCAAGTCTCTTTGCAATATCTCTCCAGATCAGAACATCATTATTCCGCGACTCTTCCTTGAGAGTGGAGATAAGTTCAGGTATTCTGGGATTGGTCTTTCTTGTAACTTTTCTTTGTGTCTTATTTCCCATAATGTCCCTCCGCAAGATCATCCGGACCTTACTCACGCGCTAAACCGCGTTCGAACATCCATGAGTGTTCTTCAGGGTATTCCATGTCCATAAGGACATCTGACTCTTGAATACTATTACTAGTACATAAAGATTGTGTGGTTCACTCCATGTTTGGGAACATCTCCGCCAACACTTTAGGGTAGATATTGCTTATGTCGCATCCTATCTCCTTAGCTACTACAAGTGCGGCAACCTCTATATCGACCATATCTCCCAGACTTTCCTGTTTTCTGCTGATCAGAGCAGCCACATTCCTGTTCTCCATTCCGGAACAGGCAGCTATCATTGCCATGATCTGCTCTATGAGAGGCCTTTCATGAAATATTCTTTCAGAAGGACGAAAACCACGCGGTATTTCCACTTTTCCTATATCGAACGTAGGAACCAGCTTATTATCATTTATCTCTAATAAGCGCAGGCTAAGAGCCTTATCCCTCACCTTTGAGGCATTTTCAGGTGACATCCATTTCAGGCCGAAAGAAAGGGCAAACTCAAAATCCCTTATAGAAATGAATTTTGCAGCATGCTGTTTGAAGGGTGCTGCCACAACGTACAGGAAATCATCCATCAGGATCCGCGCCTGATCTCCTCTATGATGGTGTCTGCAACCCTCCCGGCTTCGGTCCTGCCGGGCCCTTCTATCCTGTGTATCTGCAGTACGAGCACTTCGTTCTCAAGCAGGGCACGCACAAGATAAGTATCGCCTCTGAAAGGCACGCGATTATATTTCCCATCCAGGTAACTGTAACTAAGGACCACCTTGAAATCTATCATACCCTCCTTTTCGATAGTGTCGATCATCTGATCCACATTCTTGTAGTTAAGGGGCTCAAAGTCCACTCCATTACGCACGATCTCCACACTGATCTCCCTTTTTGCCTGGATCCGGTGCCCTCTCTGCACTACAGATTCGGTGACGAACATCCCGAATTTCCCATCCATGTTCGCCATCACTTTTACAAGATAGGGGAGATCCGAGTGATACCGGTACTTCTGTTCGAACTCGATCTCCCTATGCGGGAACTTATGATATATGCGCTTTCTCATGGTCCGGACCTGGAATAGGCCATATTACCAAATTTATATCCTTGAGATATGTATGGCTTTCAGAGCTTAACAAGCTTTGCCGTAAGTATCCCATCCACGCTACGCATTTCTTCCAGAATGGCAGGAGAGACTTCGGAATCTACGTTAAGGGTCATGATAGTGACTCCCCCGATCGCCGCTCTGCCAACCTGCATGCCGGATATGTTGATATTGTTCTTTCCAAGCACCATGCAGCACGGTCCTATCACGTTGGGCCTGTTGATGTGCTTTGCAACGATCATATAACCGGATGGGACTATATCCACACGTTCTCCGTCAATTCCAATGATCCGGGCTTCGTCCCCTATCATAGTTCCGGCAACGGATACTGATTCCCCATTATTGCTTAGTTTGATCTGGATCTCAGAGGCCCTTTCTCCGGAAGTTTCGGATTTGCTCTCTATCACTTCTATCTTCCTTGACCTTGCAAGTGCAGGAGCGTTCACATAGTTCACGCTGGAACCCAGGGCATTCTGCAGCATTCCCTTCAAAGCGGCAACCGTAACTGGCCTGGTGTCCTTTTCAGCTATCTCCCCGTTATATGATATCTCCACTTTCTCGTAGCTTGTGCCAAGCAGCTGAGCGCAGACATCCGCCATGGTCTCGGCAAGACCGATGTAAGGTGCAAGAACCCTCATGACCTCCGGTTTAACAGAAGGTATGTTGATAGCGTTCTTTGCAGTTCCTCCGGTCAGCACTGAAATTACTTCTTCCGCGATAGTGATAGCCACATTTACCTGTGCTTCCTCGGTGGATGCTCCCAGGTGCGGGGTCATGATAAGATTGTCACACTCCAGCAGAGGACTGCCCTTAGGAGGTTCATTGATGAAAACATCAAGTGCCGCTCCCGTGATCCTTTCGCTCTTGAGCGCCTCAGCAAGGGCCTCTTCATTGATGATGCCTCCACGGGCACAATTGATGACCCTCGCAGTTCTCTTCATGACGTTGAACTCTTCAGTATCGAGGATGTTCCTGGTCTCTTTCGTAAGTGGTGTATGCACTGTGATAAAGTCGGCATTTTCTGCTATTTCCTTTACTGTGGCCAGTTTTATTCCAAGCTCCTGTGCTTTCTCTTTTGAAATGTAAGGATCGTATCCCATTATGGTCATATTGAGGCCCTGCGCCCTTTTAGCAACTTCTGCTCCGATGCGTCCCAGACCGATAACCCCAAGCACCTTGCCGTTGACCTCCACACCCATGAAATTCTTACGTTCCCATTTTCCAGCCTTCATTGAAGCGTTTGCCTGCGGTATGTTCCTTGCCATGGACATCATCATGGCAATTGTGTGCTCGGCAGCGGAAAGCATATTTCCTTCAGGCGCATTGGTAACGATTATGCCTTTTTCAGTAGCTGCTTCGACATCTACGTTGTCAACACCCACTCCTGCCCGGCCTATGATCTTAAGATTCCTGGTAGCCTCGATAACTTTTCTCGTCACCTGTGTTCCACTGCGGATGACAAGGGCATCATAATTGACTATCTTAGCTGACAGCTCGCTTTCGGACAAGCCCGTGATAACATCTACATCAAAATGTTTCTGGAGCATTGCCAAGCCTTCCTCGGATAATGGATCACTGACTAATATCTTCATCTGTATGTCTCCTGTAAATGGGTGATATGGTCATGGCGACTTAAGCCAATTTCCACCTGTTTGCAGTATGTTAAGTCCAACTCTAACTACCATGCAAGTATATTTAGCAGTTGTTATTGCAGCAATACAGCAGAAAAGATATTGTACATACATATATCTTCCTTCCAGAAGGTTCGCATCTGGCCCATATCTGCACGTGTGTGCCCGGACCAGCACTATTCTCTGAAACGGAAATAGACACGCCTGTTGTTCTTACCTTTGTTCTCGGCCTTGAATACCTCTATATGAGGTATTTCCCCGGTACTGGCAACATGTGTTCCCCCGCAGGCCTGCCTGTCTATGCCAGGGATAGTGATCACTCTTATGCAAAGGACTTCCGGAGGAAAAGCATCTTTAAGTTTTACCACCGAAGGTATCCTGAAGGCTTCTTCACGGTCCATTGTTTCAATGGTGACAGGAATATTCCTGTCTATAACATCGTTGACCTTTGCCTCATAGGCTTTTAGTTGTTCCCTGTCGAACTCCTCCAGGGAGAAATCCACACGTGTCTTGTCCTCTGATAACTGGTTACCGCTGATCTTAGCACCTGTCTCGCTATGTATGATGGCGCTCAGGATATGACATGCTGAGTGGTAACGCATGAGCAGATATCTCCTGTCCCAGTCGATAACCCCCCGGATAGCATCTCCCTCTTTTAGTCCGCCTGCTCCGATCTCATGGTATACTCTTCCATCCGCTTTCCTCACACCAGTAACAGGATATGCTTTGCCGGCGCAATACAGAAAACCCGTGTCATGGGGCTGGCCGCCAGCTTCAGGGTAGAAAGCTGTCCTGTCCAGCACCACATATCTTTCATCGACCACATCTTCAACTACGGCATCGAACTCCCTGAGATAACAGTCTATACAATACAGTTCTTCCATGCCTATGAATGATGAGGTATACCATAAATGAGTTTCTTATGTACCATCTGCAAAATTTCTAATATCACCACGTTACATATATGCAGCGATGCCGGAACCAAGGATCTCGATCTATCCCATGCTTGCTGTGAACTTCATAGGCACCCTGGGTCTGAGCCTTGTTCTTCCCTTTCTGATATTCCTTGTCGAACGATTCGGAGGCAATGCTATCATCTATGGCCTTGCCGCGTCAATGTACCCTGTCTTTCAGCTAGTGGGAGGACCGTTGCTTGGAAGATGGTCAGATATATATGGGCGGAAAAAGGTCCTGTTCCTGAGCCAGGTAGGCACCTTTATTTCCTGGGTCATTTTTCTGGCAGCTATGCTCATTCCCGTTACCAGGATAGTCGATGTGAGGTCTGGCATGCTGGGAAGTTTTGTCCTCACCCTGCCCCTGCTGCTTATTTTTATAGCCAGGGCCTTTGACGGCCTGACAGGAGGAAATGTATCCGTTGCCAATGCCTATCTTGCTGACATCACTGAGGACAAGGACAGGAGCAGTGTATATGGTAAGCTTTCGGTTTCAACGAACCTGGGATTCATATTCGGACCAGCGCTTGCAGGCATACTGAGCGTTACAGTGTACGGTGAGATCCTGCCTGTGATCGCTGCAGTCCTGATATCGTTCGCAGGAATATTGATGATAGCTTTTCTTGTGCCCGAACCCAGGACACATGGCTTGCATGACCCTCA
>NZ_JBFXHJ010000092.1:0-8778 GCF_050177135.1 Methanomethylovorans sp. | reverse complement strand
GCACCGGGTCCGGGGAATGAGGCACACACACCACAAGTCTATTTGACACATCCACTGTGTCCCATGTAACGGGATAAGTGACACCATCGGCAATAAAGAAGCTTTCTTTATCCACATTTCTGGGGGTGCCCCATTTGTCCCTTTGCCTGTAGGCAAGATACTCAAATGTGTGGTCCCACCCTGGGTTCAGCATAGCGCCGCAGGCAGCCAGCGCGCCTATGAGACCCCGCCCATTCTTGAATCCTCTGGCCTGCAGGCCGGTTTCGGCAATTATGGACTTTGCCTCTTCGATGGACAGGACAGTTCTTACAGCGCGCTGGAAAAAACCATCCAGGATATCCTTGACCCCGCTAGCTTCATCATCCTGCACAAAGACAACTCCCGGATTTGTCATTTCGCACTCCATTGCTGACATTGCTGCAACCCTGGAAATGACATGTCCCATCACTTTATCCGGACAAGAGGTATCTATATCAATGCCTACGCAGGCATTACCTCTGGTCTTGTAAGGAATAGTGGGATTGAGACGAACAAGTATGGGAAGTTTCCGGATGCTGCCATACTGTTGCAGTTCTTCCATGAGCAGGGCTCCCAGATATGTTGTGCACATGCCTTCCCTTGAATCCGTATCATCTATACCTATGAACATGTGTTGACCTTGTTAATTTGGGTTAGTGATGAGTTGCATGCAATTAAGTTTTCTGCAGGGAAGTGGAGTTTAGGACAACAGGCTAGCAAGAGTTCATATAGATGTGCAAACAATCATTTATTAGTCATGACAAAAGACATCCTCATACATCAGATAGTAGATGTGCTGAAACAGGCGGACTTTACTGTCTCAAAGCGCTGTAACATCAGGCCGAGGAGTTTTGACCTTGCTGCAAGGAAAGATAACATCCTGCTTTTCTGCAAAGTATTGTACAATATAGATGGGCTGAACGAAGAAACAGCTCATGAGATGAAAGCGCTTGCGCGGTATCTGGGCGGTTCAGCCATTCTTGTGGGTGCCAAGACCCGGGACCAGATGCTTGAAGATAGCGTAGTGTACATGCGATATGACATACCTGCGGTTAACGTGCAGACACTTTATGATTACTTTGTGGAGAACGTGCCTCCGCTTGTATCAGCGGCGCCGGGAGGATTATACGTATCAATAGATGGTGATGTGCTGAAAGAAGCGCGCACCAAACAGGCTATGTCCCTGGGTACCCTTGCTACTGAGCTGGGAGTTTCGAGAAGGACCATCAGCAAATATGAAGAAGGCGGAATGGATGCGTCCATAGATGTGGTATTGCATTTGGAAGAACTATTGGATGTTGCCCTTGCAAAGTCCATAGATATTCTGCAGGCTTTTGAGAAGAGGTTGAGAGAACCTCCAATGCCACTTGAGGAGAAAAAATATCCCGAAGAGGACAACGTGCTCGATCTGCTGCATTCCCTGGGCTATCAGGTGGTTTCGACATCTCAGGCGCCCTTTAAGGCCATATCCAAGGATAATCACGATACGATGCTTACAGGGGTCAGCGCGTACAGCAGTGCGATGATAAAAAGAGCTGATCTGATGAGCAGCATCTCCAGTGTGACACAGACACGGTCGGTCTTTATCATAAAAGGTCCAAGCAAGTCCGAAACTGTGGAAAATACAGTGCTCATCGAAGAAAAGGAACTGGACAGGATGTCCGGACCTGAGGATTTTGTAAGCCTGATAGATGAGAAGACAAAATACAAAAAGCATTGATGATCTTTTTCTCAGTTGCGGACCAAATCCAAAAACCTAATTATATGAAGATACTTTAAGAGCCTATGATGACCACCAATATAGGAGTTTTAGTATCGGGCAGAGGTTCCAACCTTCAGTCGATCATTGACCATGTGGAAAGCGGCTATCTAAAGAACGTAAAGCTCAGCGTGGTCATAAGTGATGTGAAAGATGCGTTTGCCCTTGAGCGTGCAAAAATGCATGGGATAGATGCTGTTTTTATAGATCCGCGCGCCTATGCAAGCAAGATGGGATTTGAAGAAAAGATAATTGCAACATTGAAGAGTTATAATGTTGACCTGGTGCTTCTGGCAGGATACATGAGGATCTTAGGAAGTGAAGTTATCCAGACATACAGAGAGAGGATCATGAACATACATCCTGCACTGCTCCCTTCCTTTAAAGGTCTGCATGGTCCCAGGCAGGCACTTGAATACGGTGTCAAGGTCGCTGGCTGCACTGTCCATTTCGTAGACGAAGGAATGGATAGCGGACCTATAATCCTCCAAAGCTGCGTACCTGTAAAAGACAATGATACAGAAAGCACGCTTGCCTCCAGGATACTGGAACAGGAACACAGGATATTCCCCGAAGCAGTAAAACTGTTCACTGAGGGTAAACTTAAATTGGATGGCAGGATTGTACTACGCAGAGAGAACTAACCTTAAAAAAGCTTGTAATTGGATGATACCATGTCCTATATTTCAGAGACAGACCCCGAGATCGCTGAAGCACTGAAGCTTGAAGCGAACCGCCAGGACTACAAACTCAACCTGATAGCATCTGAGAACTATACGAGCCGTGCGGTCATGGAAGCACAGGGTTCGATAATGACCAACAAATATGCAGAAGGTTATCCAGGTAAGAGATACTATGGTGGCTGTGAATTCGTAGACATTGCCGAGAACCTTGCGAGGGAGAGAGCAAAGGCCATATTCGGTGCAGAACATGTGAACGTGCAACCTCACTCCGGCTCAGGAGCCAATATGGGAGTATACTTCTCCGTACTTAAACCCGGTGATACCATAATGTCCATGGACCTGTCACACGGAGGCCATCTTTCACACGGAAGTCCGGTCAATTTCGCCGGCCAGCTTTACAAGATAGTACCCTATGGAGTATCCAGGGAAACAGAAGCACTGGATTACGATGCACTTCTGGAGATGGCAAAGCAGACAAGACCCAAAATGATCGTATGTGGAGCTTCTGCTTATTCCCGCACTCTTGACTTCAAGCGTTTCAAAGAGATAGCTGATGAAGTTGGTGCATATCTGCTGGCCGATATCGCTCATATTGCCGGACTTGTGGCGGCAGGAGCACATCCAAGTCCCGTCCCTTATGCTGATTTTGTAACAACCACTACTCACAAGACCCTGCGTGGACCCAGAGGTGGGATGGTCATGTGCAAGGAAGAATATGCAAAAGCACTTGACAAGGCCGTATTCCCCGGAATACAGGGTGGGCCTCTGATGCATGTGATAGCTGCAAAGGCCGTAGCCTTCAGGGAAGCACAGAGCGAACAATTCAGGCGGGACCAGGAGCAGACCGTCAAGAACGCGAAGATGCTCGCTGAGAGCCTCATTGAAAGGGATTTCAACATCGTTTCAGGAGGTACCGACAACCATGTAATGCTCCTGAACCTCAATAAGTTCAATATAACCGGAAAGGATGCGGAAGCAGCTATGAGCAAAGCTGGTATCATCCTCAACAAGAACACCATACCCTTTGAGACCAGAAGTCCTTTCATTACCAGCGGTGTCCGTATAGGTACTCCCGCTGCAACCACCCGGGGCATGAAAGAAATGGAAATGGTGGACATTGCAGGTTTCATAGAGAGTGTGATCCTTAACATTGGCAACGAACAGGCCCTGATGGAGATCAGTTCTGATGTAGAACAGCTCTGCAGCAGGTTCCCAATATATAGGTAAGAGGTGAGTGGTGTGGTGGACGAGGAATATAGTACAAGGGTGATCGATGGGCGCAGCCTTGCAAAGAAGGTTGAGGAAGAGGTTAAGAAGGGCGTGGAGACGCTCAAAGCCGAAAGGGATATAACCCCTGGCCTTGCCACCATTCTGGTAGGAGAAGATCCTGCTTCAAAGATGTATGTACGCCTCAAGCACAAAGCATGTGAAAGGACAGGCATACATGCAGAAGACCACAACCTTCCGGCTTCTATCTCACAGGAGGAGCTTATAGCTCACATTCAGCAGCTTAACCTGAGAAGCGATATTCACGGGATACTGCTGCAATTACCTCTTCCGCAACATCTTAACGATAAGGAGGCCATGCTGGCCATAGACCCCAGAAAGGATGCCGATGGTTTTCATCCGTACAACATGGGAAATCTCCTGATAGGTAATGAGGGCTTTGTACCCTGCACTCCCAAAGGAGTTATCCGGGCAATGGAAGAGCATGGTGTCCAGATACAGGGGAAGCATGCTGTTGTTGTCGGACACAGCAACGTTGTGGGAAAACCCATGGCTGCAATGCTTATCAACCGAAATGCCACTGTTTCGGTATGTCATGTGTTCACCCGGAACCTTGAACAATACACTCTTGATGCTGACATACTCGTAGTGGGCACAGGCGTCAAACACCTCATCAAAGCTGATATGGTAAAAGAAGAAGTTGTCGTTTTTGATGTGGGGATCACCGAAGAGAATGGAAAAGTGTACGGTGATGTGGACTTTGAGAACGTCATCAAAAAAGCCTCCCTTATAACCCCCGTACCCGGAGGCGTGGGACCTATGACAATTTCCATACTCATGCAGCATGTGCTGATGGCAGCTAAAGATGCGTCTACATAGAGATAAATGCAATATATGTCGATTCCATACTTTGTCGGGTAGAAAATGTTCGTTGATGCAGATATCTGTGGCTTGAAAGTTGGTGATGAACATCCTGTAAGGATAATGGGAGTTATTAATCTCAGCCAGGAGTCGTTTTACAAGTCATCAGTGATGAACATTGACTCCATACTGGAAAAGGCACACGGCATGGTGGACGACGGTGCCACTATCCTGGACATAGGAGCACGCTCCACATGGCTGCTTGCAAAGCCTGTGATAAGCAGGGAAGAAGAGATGCAAAGGCTTGTCCCTGCGCTTGATATTCTGAAAGACAACGTTGATGTGATCATTTCAGTAGATACGATGTTCGCTGACATCGCTGAAAAGGCCCTTGAACTGGGAGCCGACATGATCAATGATGTTTCAGGTTTCAAAGCCGATGAGAGAATGCTGGAAGTCCTGGTGGAACACAGCTGTCCTGCAGTTGCCATGGCCACTGAGAAGATCCCTGGTGACCCAATAGGTATGGAGGCTATAATGGAATCATTGTCCGACATCATCAGGCAGGCACATGCCAAAGGCATGGACACCAGCAAGCTCGTTCTGGACCCTGCCATAGGTAAATGGGTGCCTGAGAAGATACCAATATACGATTTTGAGACCATCGATCAGTTCGAAAGACTGAAGGTGTTCCGCAAACCACTCCTTGCAGCGATATCGCGCAAATCCTGCATTGATGCAGTGCTGCACAGGCAGCCCGAGGAAAGGTTATATGGCACTCTTGCTGCCACCGCTATTGTGGTGCACAAGGGAGCTCACATCATAAGGACACACGATGTGCCACAAACCATGGATGTAGTAAAGGTGGCAGCGGCCATGCGCAGCAGGCAGTCTGTGGTGAAAGAGAATGGCTTTGAGGTTTCTGTAGTGAATATTTTGAACCCTGAAGATGCTGTTCGCAGCATGAAGGATATGGGTGTCACCGTGACCGGCGCCCAGATCATGAAAAAGAAGTCCATTTCCCGGGTGCTGAGAATATCCAATATAACCACCACAGAAGCCCTGATAATCAAGCAGGAGATCCTCGCAAGGGGAGGCGATGCCGCCCTTGAAAGAGATGCAGTGTCCCATGAGACAGAAAACACTGACATCCTTATCATGGGAACGATATTACAACTTGAGAAACTTGCGAAAAAACTGGAATGCCAGGCCCGTAACCTGCCCGCCATTTCCAGAATGATCCTGCATACACTGCAACTTGATGATAATGTAGAGCACCGTTATTTGAGGGAGCTATGATCATCTCTTCTTCTAAACCACTCGATGAGATACTTGCTGCTTTAAAGGGCATTGACAATATTTTTGTGATCGGTTGTAATGTCTGTGCTGCAAAACTGCATGTGGGAGGGGAGCCTGAAGTGCTTGACATGTGCGAGAAACTGAAAACAGCCGGAAAACATGTTGTCGGCTGGGTTCTGCCCACTGCAGCCTGTAGCATTCGATCCCGCGAAACACTCCTGGAGAAAAATACTGATATACAAAAAGCTGATGCCATCCTTGTCATGGCATGCGGCAGCGGCACTTCAGTAGTAGCCAGACTTGTGGATGTACCGGTCTATCCTTCCAATAATACTGATTCTCTGGGAGGACGAACGGCAGATCAGGTCCTTCCCCAGCTATGCGAGATGTGCGGTGCATGCAATATCCAGGAATTTGGCGGTATCTGCCCTAAGGCCAGCTGCCCGAAAAGCCTGCTCAACGGCCCATGCGGAGGCTCAATGTCTGGAAAATGTGAAGTTGACCCGGAAAAGGACTGTGCATGGGAACTTATCTACAGGCAGCTTGAGAAAACAGGACGTCTGGAGCTGCTGGAGAAGATAATTGCGCCAAGAAGTTACAGCCGGTAGTTTACAGACAGGAGACCATATTGGATTATATTATCGAATTTGTTTCAAGCAGATTGCATGACCAGCCATTTTCCGTGCATATTTCTTCCTGTATGCATATGACTCCTAAAAAATAGAGAAGATCAACCCCAGTTACCCACAACTGGAGTCACACCTTCCCACCCAAGGCCTATAATATCAAAGCCAGTATCTGTCTGGATCAGGAAATTATTACCTCCCCTATTGTAAATGCCCACTTCGGTTATCAGATCTCCGTCCCAGTCACCTACCACCGGCTCGGTACCGGCCCAGCCGAATCCCACGATGTCAGCAGAACTTGTGTAGGGGTTCCAGAGTGCCCAGGTACCTGCATTGTCATATACACCTACCTCATCAGCACCGTCTCCGTCCCAGTCACCTACCACCGGAGTAACACCCGGCCAGCCAAGACCGATCACATCGAAGCCGCTCTCTGTTTGAATAAGGAAGTTATTACCTCCTCTATTGTAAATTCCTACCTCAGCGATGCCATCCCCGTTCCAGTCACCTACGACCGGTTCGGTACCGGCCCAGCCGAACCCTACGATGTCTGCGGAGCTTGTATAAAGGTTCCAGAGTGCCCAGGTACCTGCATTGTTGTATACACCAACCTTATCAGCATCCAGATCAAAAATGAAAAGACCGTTTGCAGCATTAGCTACATAAAAAAGGTTACCTGAAACAGCAACTTTCTGTGGGTTACTCATATAATACTCTGCCAGGACCATTGATGATATCGGGTCACTGATATCAATGATCGCAAAGCCTTCAGCATCGGTAACACCGAGATAATTGCCTTGTGCGGCAACAAACCGTGCAGAACCATTGATCTCATAAATGTCTGCATAGAGCGGCAAGGCAGGATCAAAGACATCTACAATTTCAAGATAACCGAGGCCCTCATCGTCGAGATTACTGGTCACATAGGCATAATAGCCTGCCACAGCAACATCAAATGCATAACCAGTGGTATTATAAGTGCCCTCCTCAACTGGTGATGCAGGAACGACGAAATCTATGATCACAAGATCGTAACCATCAGCTACATAGGCATAATGATCTGCTACAGCAACACTAACTGCAGTGCGACCAGTATCATAACTGCTCACAAAGGTTGGTGACGAAGGATCGCTGATATCCACGATAACAAGTTCACCGGCTGCCAGGCAGGCATAACCGTCTTCAATGTCAACATCTAGAGCAATACCAGTATCAACTTCATAACTGCCGACAAATACTGGTGATGAGGGATCGCTGACGTCCACGATAACAAGACTTGTATTAGCAGCTATGTAGGCATGATCATCTGAAACAACAATACCAAAGGCATCACCGCTGGTATCATAACTGCTCACAAAGGTTGGCGATGAAGGGTCAGTGACATCCAATATCACAAGACCGTCACCATCAGCTATATAGGCATAATTGTCTACCACAGCAACATCATTTGCAATAGAATCAGTATCATAACTGCCCACAAGAGCAGCTGAGACTAGTCCTATGGTCATTATCAGAAAGAACAAAACTTCTACGATCAATACTCCTGATCTCATTTGCATTCATATCACCACTTTACTGACTGCAGGTAACTCTGAGTCAGTTTACCTTTGAGAATAAGTATGAGATCAATTAATACTTAAACACAATTAAAATTTCCAACGCATGTAAATATACATTTACTCAGATAAAGATTATTCAAGGATGTGCCCATCCAACATGAACAACAAACATAATCTATTTATTTGATGGGCACAAAAGCCATCGGATGGTGATGAAGTCCGCCTTGGCTATCAGGTCAGAACCGCTTATGCTGATGACTTCTGCAGAAGCACTGAGGTGTACTATTGTATATAGTTCTATTAATAGGCATAGGCGGCTTTATAGGTGCTATCCTTAGATATGCTATAGCTGGATGGGTGCAGAACAGTTTTCTTAATTTCCCTTTAGGGACCTTGTCTGTAAACATCATTGGAAGTTTTTTTCTGGGTCTGATAATGTACCTTTCTGAATATCAGGGTCTGTTTGGTGAAGAAACCAGGATATTCCTAACCATTGGATTATTAGGGGCTTTTACAACATTATCTACATTCAGTTATCAGTCGTTCAGACTTTTTGAGAGTTATAACTTGATGCTATTGATCATTAACGTAATGGCTACAGTATTGTTTTCTATGCTTGCTGTATACTTAGGGAAGACTGTGGCTTTGAACTTTGCAACTGATGTATGGAGGGGGTGTAGATGAAAAAAGAATCAACAGCAATATTGCTGATTATATTCATTGGTGAATCTTATAAGTTCAAAGGC
>NZ_JBFXHJ010000091.1:0-8850 GCF_050177135.1 Methanomethylovorans sp. | reverse complement strand
GGAAGCTTGATGACAGGTTGCTTATCCTACTGGACCTGAGGAACGTGCTCTCTGAACATGAAACTAAAGAACTGTACCAATATGTATAACAGGATCAGTGCAGGGCTTAAGACCCTGCCTTCTTTTTTTGACATCAATGATCAGGCTTTTTTGATCCAGTTTCTTTTTCTTTAGTAAACGCTAAGTACCAAAAAACAAATAATTTTATGGTACTGAATGGAAACAGAAGCTAAATTTTTAGTTCCTGAAAAGGATATTTTTGATATTTTCATCTCTGCTTGGAACATAGGCCCTTTTTTACTTGATGCTGCGACCCAGAACAGGCTGGAAGACACATATCTGGACACCGTGGACATGGCCATAATGTCCAATGGATATTACCTGCGGCGCAGGCAAAAGGAAAAGGGTATAGTATACACAATAAGATCCCTTGGAGGGATACGGAAGAATGGTGTAAGGCATAGGGAAGAAATGGAGTGCTTACTGGAACAGGACATCCCATTTAAAGAATGGAACGATCAGGATATGAAAGAATGTCTTACCGGTATTGTGGGAAAAAGCGAACTTATGCCGCTATTCAATGTATCCCATACAAAGAACGTAAGAAATGCCTTTTATAAGGAGAAGCATGTGGCAGAGCTTATCCTGGATGATGTGTTGATAACGGTCTGGGAAAAAAAGCTGGAATATCTGGAAATAGAAGTGGAGATGCTTTCCGATGGAAATGAGAAGGACCTGGAGAAGCTGATGAGTGTGCTTACAAAAGAATACGGCCTTTTCCCTGACCCACCCTCCAAGTTCGAACGTGCCCTGCAATTGATGGAAGAAACAGAAGAGGAAACTGTCCCTGAAGAAGATATGGACTTTTATCCAAAGCCTCTATCTGTCCAGACACTTTTTGAAATCCATCATGTTGAAAGGGCGCATGCCAGAAAGGTGACAGAGAATGCTCTCAGGCTTTTCGATGAACTGAAAGAGGTACATGGCCTGGGAGAAGAATATCGCAGGGTAATATGGATAGCTGCCTTGGTACATGATGTGGGAGTTTACACCAACATGGCAGACCACCATAAGGCTGGCAGGGATATCCTGATGCGTTCTCCTCCCCGAGAATTGGCTCATAGGTTCTGGCCAGTTGCAGTGTGGACAACTTTCCTGCACAAGAAGAAGATGAACAGGGAAAAACTGGAGAAACTGCAGCTCAAGCCATTCGGAAAAATGTCAGCGCAGATACAGGAGGATACGCTCAAGCTGGCCGCACTCATACGCATTGCCGACGGATTAGATTACAGCCGCATGGATTCACGGCTAAACGAGGCCATTATAGAGGAAAAGAAAGTACTGATCACAGTGCATGGCCCCGGTTCATACACAGATGCTGCAAGAGCTGATGAGAAAAGTGATCTATGGAGGATCCTGTATGACCATGAAATAACTTTCAAGGCTGCTGAACAGAATCCCTGACTAGCGAACTACAGCTCTTTCTCAATGGTTTCCACAAGTGTCTTTAAGGTCTTTAATCTTGCATATTTTTTATCATTTGCTTCGACAATTGTCCAGGGAGCATGAGTAGTATGTGTCTTTAAAAGCATCTCATCCACTGCTTCACTATATTCACCCCATTTTTCCCTGTTCCTCCAGTCATCAGGGGTTATCTTCCACTGTTTATGAGAAGTGCGTTCTCTTTCCTTGAATCTTTTCAATTGTTCTTTCTCGTCTATGTGCAACCAGAACTTTACTATGATCGTCCCGAAATCTGCCAGTATTTCCTCGAACTCATTTATTTCGTTGTATGCCCGCTTCCATTGTTCTTCCGTAGAAAAGCCCTCCACTCTCTCCACCATCACCCTTCCATACCAGCTTCGGTCAAAGATGGCTATATGTCCGGCTTCGGGTATTTCCCTATAGAAACGCCATAAGTAGTGATGGTTTTTTTCAATATCATTGGGTACTCCCACAGGTTCCACACTGTAAAGCCTGGGATCAAGTTTCCTGGCTATACGCCTTATGTTACCACCTTTGCCTGCAGCATCCCAGCCTTCAAAGACAACTACCATCGGAATATTTTGTTTGAACAGTTCATACTGCAGCTCACCCAGCCTTTCCTGATAGAAGTCCTTTTTTTTCTCATATTCATCCTCTTCGACCTTCAGGGAAAGATCTGCCTGTGAAAGTCTGGGAGCTGAAAGGTCCGCGCTGCTCATCGCATTCTTGCCCACCGTATCCTTGAAAGTCTTAAAGGGTTCATTTATGGTTTTGTCGATATGTTCTTCCATCATGCGTATGGCATTAGAAAGCACTTTTACTGTTGCGTGATTAAATTCTTCGGCCTCTATCATTGTCCAGGGAGCATATTCTCTGTGTGTGCTTTCAAGGATCTGGTCTATGAAAGGCAGATAGTTGTCATATTCATTAAGATAGTCAAGTTCCTCATCAACAACACAGAGGGGTATGACCTTCTTCTCATATTCGCGGAACCTTTTCTGCTGTTCTTTCTTGGTAATATGCATAAAGAACTTAATTATGAGGTAACCGTCATCTGCAAGCTGACGTTCAAAAACATTTATCCTTTCAACACAATGCTCGAATTGTTCATTGTTCCCTTTTCTGTTAAAATACTCTATGACAGCCCGGCTGTACCAGCTCCTGTCAAAGATGGCAATGCTCCCATATGCAGGTATATCCCGCCAGAACCTCCAAATAAGAGGCTTTTTGAGCTCTGCATAGGTTGGTTTTGCTGTAACATGGTACCTGAAACCCATTGGATTTAGCCCCAGAAGACAACGATTAATGATCTCTGCCATGCCTGAGGCATGCCATCCTTCGAACACTATGATGATCGGTATCTTCATCTTCCAGGCTTTACGCTGCAGTTCTCCTATACGGATGTACAGATCATCTATCCGGGACTTGTACTCCTCCTTACTCATAGATAGAGAAAGATCAACATTCTTGAGCATATCATCAACCCTTGGAATTTTGGTTTATCTTAATAACCCAAGCTGGAATATGCTCCAGGCTATGAGGGCTAAGCTTCCGGTAATAACTATCAATATAAAAGGTTTCAGGGATCTGCTGAACAACTCCTTGGAACCAGTTATTTTTATAAATACAGGCTTTGTCAATGTGCTTATAATACTTGCCATTACTGCAGTTTCCGCAGCAGTCTGATAGGAGATATTACCACCAAGTGCAAGAGATGTCACAGATGCAATAACTGCTGCACTGCTCACTAGACCTCCCAAAGCTGTAGCATAGGTGCCTGCGGATCCGGCGAAATTGTTGGCGGTGTTTGCCAGTAAAAGGAAAAGAACGAAGATCAAACCAAACTTAAAAGCAGGACCCAAGGCAAAGGGTGATCCAATCTCAAGTGTTTCCTGGGTGACTTCTATCTTCTGCCTTTCAAAGAGTACAAGCATCACTGTAACAAGTCCCATCATTAAGAAGGGAGGAAGCATAAGCAATGCAGTTCTCCCGCTGGTGTCCACAATGATAGCTATGACAATGTCCCTGATAAGCATAGATATGACCGCCAGCATTGAGCCCATGTATATATTCTCTGTGAGGTTGGTCCTCCTGCGTGAGATGTTTGCGAGTGCTACAATGGTAGCTTCACTGCTGACCAGACCTCCCAGAAGCCCGGAATAAGCTATACCTCCTTTTGAACCCATTTTTTTGAGAGATAGATAGTTTACAAAACTAATGGAAGACACGAGGACAACGATGAGAATGGCTGATTTGAGATTCAGCACATCATATACGGGTTCTGCAGGTACTATGGGATATAGGACGAAAACCACTGCTAGGAATTTCAGTGCTCCGGAAATATCTTTTTCAGAAAGGTGCTCTGCTAATGCATGCAATGGTTTTTTCTCAATTAGGACAAATGTGAGGACAACAGCAGAAACTATTGGCACCAGGAACATGCCACTGCCTACCAGGATGCCTAAAAGGTATGTAAAAAAGAGAGCAATAGCGCTTGTGAGGCCGGAACGCCCATAGACTATGTTCACTGAGTAGATTATAAGAACGCAGGAAGAAAACATAAAGATAGTAGTTATAAGAAGTATGTCAAAGGAAACGTAAGGTTGCATGAATGTGGCTAGCATGCCGATAAGACATGTAATGGTAAAGGTTCTTACACCTGCATAGATCTTTTTGCTGGTTCTCCAGTGCTCGCGTTCAATCCCGATGAGTATCCCTATCATGAGAGAAACTCCCAGTTTCTGGAAAAAATTTACAAGGAAAGGGTCAAGTCCAATATTATTAATTATGTCGATTATTTGCATAATTCCTTCTCATACATATTTAGAATAATAATATATCTTATGCCCTATATATAATATATTTTCTATAGATTTTTATTTGCTAAGCACAAATTACATTGATGGGGAGTAAGAAACAGTATCACAAGAAATGTGATTTGTAAGGGTATTTTCTTTATCTGCTGTATTAAGTAAGAGATGCTATATGCCTTGGATATTGGAGAAGGAATGCATTGCCTGTAAGAAGTGTGTTAAGAGATGTCCGGCAGATGCCATTTCCATGTCCAAAGGTAAAGCAATTATTGATGGCCACATGTGCATCTACTGTGGCAAATGTGTGAAAGTCTGCCCTGTACATTATACTGAAGGATAAGAAAAAAGTGGAACTGGATGTGGAAGCGAACATAAGGTCTTTCCGCAAGAAAATGAAAAAACACAAAGGAACTGCTCCAAAAAGCCGCATGGTGAAAGGAGAACTAAAACTACTTGAAAGACAAAAGAAGATAATACAGGACACTTTACGGAAACTTAAACGTCTTAAGCCTTAACAATCTGCATTTCCTCAAGACTTTATTTTTATTCGTGCACAAAACTTTAATTATCAGGGAACATAGGAGTACTTATGGACAGAGAGGGGAAGAAATCCAATTCTAAGGGAACCATGCTTTTCCTGATTATTACAGGCTTGGTATGCATGGCATCAGCAATCTTATATGCAATTTTTGAAAGCATTAACCGGTTTTCTGGACCTGGGCAGATCGTCCTGTCCCTGGGGCTTGCAGGAACAGGTATTCTGCTTATTCTGATGGGTCAGAACCTGCTCTTTCTTCTGAAACCAGATACAGGCTTTCTTTTAACATTCGGTTCGATCTTATCCGCTTCAGGTATCCTTGGTTTTATCCTTCTTTATCCTGATGCCTGGTTCTATCCTAAAGTGGCATACGTAATACTTGCTTATGGTGCAGGAATTCTACTGCTTTTATGCGACATCATGTTGCAACAATTCCGGAATGTTCCGAACCCCATCCATTGCAGGTCCGAACCCGCAAATATCAATAGTATAGATACTATGTCTTCTGGAGAAAAACAATTAACTGCAGCCCTTAGCAGTATGATGGTATCTCAGATGATACATCCGGCAAACGAATTTTCCGGATGGAGTTCCACATGTCACGAAAATGAGATGTTTGTTTGTGATGCCGATATAATTACAGATGGAACAGAAAAAAGTAAAACCTGTGAAACTGGAACAGCAACCGAGAGCGTTCCTGAAACAATGTTCCCGGAAACAATGATAGATCTTAACCCTGAGCCACCTGAAACAATAGAAGAAACCGCAACAACAACCGATATAATTGAAAAGGGAGTTGTCGCTGTAATTGATGTCAAGAACTTCCTGTCTATGAAAAGAACTGACATCAAAAAAGACGACCACATGAGGGAAGCCGCTCATAAGATCCTGAGATTCCATTTTGGACGGATGATAAAACATGAACGTGGCACAATGCTGGGTAAGGATATAGAAGAGTTGCATGACATGCGGGTCGCAGCTATGCGCATGCGTTCTGTGTTGCAGGTATTCAATGGTCATCTGGATATGGATACAATGAAGCCTGTTTTCAGGAACATAAAAGCTACGCGTAGATCCCTTGGAGCTGTCCGCGACCTGGATGTGTTCATGGAAAAGATACAACATTATATAGGATCACTTCCCCAACAGAGAACTTCAGAACTGGACGAACTTGCTGGAACTCTTCTGATAGAAAGGGACAAGGCAAGAGGACTTATGCTGCTGCATCTTGACAGCACCAAATATGACAAGTTCAAGCTCAAGTTCACAAAAGTGTTGGAAAAAGGGGGAAAATGGGAAGAATCACTGGTAGACCGGGACGGCAGATCCCTGCCCCACCGAGTAAGGGATGTGCTCCCTTCTCTTTTGTATAACGAGCTCGCTAAAGTGCGAGCCTACGATGATCTGGTACACGAAGATGAAACCTCCTTTGAGATGTTGCATGCTTTGCGCATAGATGTGAAGATCCTAAGATATACACTGGAATTCTTCGAGGAAGTACTGGGGGAACAAACAAAAGACCTTGTCAAAGACCTCAAAGCACTGCAGGACAATCTAGGTGATATTCATGATGCAGTTGTTGCAATAGAACTACTGGAGAACTACCTGAAATGCGGGAAATGGGGTTCTGGAGAAGGAAAGACAGCCGGAGAAAATATGATGTTATCAGACCCCGGGGTCGAAAATTATCTTAAATACCGTAAGAATGAAGTCGTTGAATTACTTGAAGCTTTTCCAGAAGTATGGGCAAAAGTAATGGACCCGGCTTTTGGGGTCAGGTTCTCAAATGTGATAGCCGAACTATACCAGAATTGAAAAGGGTATTTAGTCTAGAATAATATAGAAAATATATACATGTATGTAGAGCTATTGCTAATAAGTATAAAATGTTATTATAAGGGAACCAATATTTTGTGACAATATCCTTTAGGTTGCAACCCACGAAATTGTGCTCGCGTGGTGGAGCATATGGTAATTGGAAAATTTAAATGTGATTTAAATTATATATTGTGATCTAGATGGTGAATAAAATAGTCAAATATGTTAACCGTGAGATGAGCTGGCTTTCTTTCAATGAAAGGGTATTGCAGGAGGCAGCAGATCCTTCATTGCCATTACTGGAACGTTTGAAGTTCCTAGGCATTTTCTCGTCGAACCAGGATGAATTCTTCAGTGTGAGAGTGGGAACTGTCCACAGAATGATCGATGCCGGTGTGAAATCCAGTGAAACGATAGGAGATTCACCAAAAAAAACAATGAAACTTATCCATAAAAGAGTATTGCAGCTGAGAGACAAGTTCGATGATGTATTCTCAGAGATAGAAAAAGAGCTTCAAAAAGCAAATATATTCATTATCAATGAAACTGAACTTACTCAGCAGCAGCAGGAGTTTGTGAGGGAATACTTCATTTCCAAAGTGCGTCCCAGGCTTGTACCTGTCATGTTCCGGGAACTTCAAAAATTCCCTTATCTAAAGAACCAGGCCGTATACCTGGCAGTTGCCATGTACAAGTATCGGGACCCACAGGATTTCAACTACGCCCTGATAGAAGTACCTGCAGATGTGTTACCCCGTTTTCTTCCGTTACCATCGGACTCCGGAACCCAGTATATAATAATGCTGGATGATGTGATACGTTTTGGCCTCTCAAACATTTTCTCTATCTTTGATTATGATTCCATAAGTGCATACACCATCAAGCTTACAAGGGATGCTGAACTCGATATTGAAGACGATGTGATGAAAAGCTTTTTTGAAAAGATCTCAGAGGGTCTCAAGCAAAGAGAAAGAGGGGAACCTGTGAGATTTGTATATGACAGGGAAATGCCGGAAGACCTGCTGAACATCATACTTGATGGCCTGAAAATGAAGAACTTTGAAAATATAGTTCCCGGAGGAAGATACCACAATGCACGGGATTTCATGAACTTCCCGGACGTGGGTGAAAGCTCTCTCTTATATGAAAAAAACAAGCCAATAAGACATCCCGATCTTCCAGTTAACCGCAGCATTCTGGAAGTAATACGCAGCAAAGATGTAATGCTCTGTTACCCCTACCATTCTTTCGATCATATGATCGATCTGTTAAGAGAAGCGGCCATTGATCCTAACGTCACCACCATTAAGATGACACTCTACAGGGTAGCTAAGAACTCAAATGTGGTGAATGCCCTCATCAATGCTGTGAAGAACGGTAAATCCGTAACAGTGGTCATCGAGCTGCAGGCGCGTTTCGATGAGATGGCAAATATCTTCTGGACGCAGAAACTGGAAGAGGCGGGAGCTACCATTATAGATGGTGTTCCAGGACTGAAGGTACATGCAAAACTTTGCAAGATCACAAGGATAGAAAATGAGATCCCGGTGACATACGCGTGTATAGGCACAGGCAATTTTAATGAGTCTACTGCTCACGTTTATAGTGATCATGCATTGCTCACATCCAATCCTTCCATAACCAGCGAAGTGAAACACCTTTTCGATTTCTTTGAGCACACATACAAGCATATCAGTTATGATCACCTCATCGTTGCACCTCACTACATGCGCAACAAGATCTATCGGCTGATCAATACGGAGATAAGGAATTCAAAGGCCGGAAAACAGGCTTATATGTACCTGAAGATGAACAATCTTGTGGACCGCAGGATGATAGAAAAACTCTACGAAGCAAGCCTGGCAGGCGTTAAGATCCGGATGGTAACCAGAGGTATATGTTCTCTGGTTCCCGGAGTCAAGGGGCTTAGCGAAAACATAGAGGTCACAAGTATAGTGGATAAGTATCTGGAACATTCAAGGGTATTCATATTCTGTAATGATGGCGATGAGAAATATTTCATTTCCTCTGCAGACTGGATGGTGCGTAACCTGGACAGGCGAGTGGAAGTAGCAGTGCCTGTTTACGACAGATCTATACAGGAAGAACTTAAGCAATTCATGGAGATCCAGTTTGCCGATAATACCAAAGCTCGTATTATTAATAAAGAGCAGGACAACAAATATGTAAAGAGAA
>NZ_JBFXHJ010000090.1:0-9071 GCF_050177135.1 Methanomethylovorans sp. | reverse complement strand
ATGATGTCACGGGCAGGTTCATGCCTTATTGGAATACCCTAGGTGGTTCACTTGTACTGGACCCGCTGGCAGACACCGATACCTCTGATTATTACCAGCTGCCTCTAAAATTGAAAGAGACCGTAGTCCTTGAGCCATTCGTGTATGATGGTGTCCTGATGGTGAGCTATGTGGCTCCGATCATCAAAGATGGAACTGCGATAGGTATAAGCGGTCTGGACGTTTCACTGAGTGCTATCGACGAAGAGGCCGGACAGATATCCATATACGATACCGGTTATGCTTTCATGACCAGCAAGTCCGGTGTTTTCCTCTCACATCCGACTAACAAGGACTGGATAGGCTCCAAATCTCTCACAGATGTGAACGCGCCTGGCTATGCAAAGATGGCACAGGATATCAGTGTCGGTAAGAAGGGAACTATAGCTTCCGTAGACCCTGCGACCGGCAATGATATGGTGTTATTCTATGAACCGATACCTTCCTCTGATTTTGCATTGGTGCTGGCCGTTCCGGAAGAAGAGATGCTGGCCGGGGTTACATCCCTGAGGAACAATTTGATCGTAATTTCAGTTGTTGCAATTGGTTTTATGGCATTTGTAGCTTATCTGATATCCAGGTCTATAACTACTCCAATTACCAGGATAGTAAATGATTTCAAGAACATATCCACAGGTGCAGTGGATGGGAAACTGGATATAAGGGCTGATACTGATGTAGCGGTGGACTTCAAGGAGATCCCTGCCGGGCTGAACCTTATCATGGATAATATGAACAAGATGGTAAGGATGATAGGGGTAAATGCAGCCAATATTGCTGCTTCTGCCCAGGAGATATCTGCCGCATCTGAGGAGATGACAGCTTCTTCCACTGAGGTTTCAAGTAATGTTGGAGAGATAGCAAAAGGTTCGACCAACCAATCTCAGAAAACAGAAGAGGTTTCCAAGGCTATGAATGATATGACCCAGAGCGTACAGGAAATAGCCATAAATGCCCAGAAGGCTGCAGAGACCGCAACAGTGACAAGTGATACGATAAAGGATGTAGGGATACAGTCTGAGAACCTTATTGTGCAGATGAGTTCTATACAGTCGGCAGTAGGTGACTCTGCTGATGTGATCCGTGACCTTGACATGAAGTCAAAAAAGATCGATGAGATCGTCAACCTCATCACCAGTGTTGCAGATCAGACAAATCTGCTTGCTCTCAATGCAGCCATTGAGGCAGCGAGAGCTGGTGAACAAGGCAGGGGATTTGCAGTTGTTGCCGATGAGGTACGGAAACTGGCTGAAGAGTCCCGGGATGCTGCAAAGGAGATCGCGGTTCTGATCAAGGATATACAGGTCGGTACTGAGAACGCTGTGGCAGCCATGCAAAAGGGTACTGAGCAGGTAAACACCGGATCTGTGGCGCTTTCTCAAACGGTACAGGCTGTACAGTCCATTGTGGAAAGGAGCGGAAAGGTTGCACTTATGGCACAGGATATTGCTGCTGCTGCGCAGGAGCAGTCTGCCAGTATCGAGGAGATCACCTCATCTGTTGAAGAGATCTCGGCCATTTCAGAGCAAGCGGCTGCAGGTACACAACAGGCTTCTGCGGCTGTGGAAGAGCAAACGTCTTCTATGCAGGAACTCGCTAAGTCAGCTCAGGAACTTGCAAAGCTCTCCGATGATATGCAGGCTTATGTCGCACGCTTTTCATTGAAGGGTGAGGAGTAAGGACTCAAAAGTCCTTTATCCTCTTCTTTTTTTAACGGTATTTCCATTTCAACTCATTTTGTTCGTCTGTTTTCTATCTGCTTTCCTCCAAAATAGTCGTTATTCTGCTTTGATGCAAAAAGTTCTTAAAGGCACAGGAGTATAGCAGAGGACACTTTCATCCATAATTACACTAACAAAAGAATAGAGTTGATATATGTGGCAATAGAGAAAGGAGATTTCATAAGGATAACATATACCGGACGGTTCGAGGACGGACAGGTCTTTGATACCACCAGCGAGGAACTTGCAAAAGAGAATGGTATCTTCAATCCCCGTGGTATGTATGGGGGTGACGTTGTCATAGTAGGTTCCGGCCATACCATTAAAGGTCTGGATGAGGACTTTATAGGCAAGGAAGTTGGATATACCGGAAGCCTGGAGATACCTCCCGAAAAGGCATTTGGTGTTCACAACCCTGCTCTTGTGGAGTCTGTTTCTGTAACGAAGATCGCAGCACAGCTTAAGGATACCCGCCCATACCCAGGTATGGAGGTTGAAGTGGATGGTAAGAAGGGTGTTGTGCAGAAGATCATAGGCCGCAGGCTGCGTGTGGATTTCAACCACGCCCTTTCAGGCCGTACTGTCACCTACGAGTACACCATCGAAAAGAAGCTTGATGAACCTGAGGAAAAGGCAAAGGGATTGCTTGCTTTGTACACCGGGGCTTCCAATCTGGATATAGAGATCACTCCTGAACTGGTCCGCGTGATCATACCCATAGAGTTCAGCTTCAATCAGAGATGGCTTATCTCCAAGGGTCGTATAGCTCATGAGCTCATCGAGAATCTGGGCATACCAAACCTGGAATTCGTTGAGAAATATCCATACGTCCAAAAGAACCCTGAGGCTGAAGCAGAAGAGCCAGAAGAAGAAGGCGAAAGCGAAGAGTAAAGCTCTTCGCCGTATTTATTTTTCAGGCACCATCGCATCATCTAATCAAAAGTCTTATATTCAAAAGTGGTATTAAGGATACCACGTTCATTTGAACACATTGCTGAGGTAGCCAAGTGGTCTACGGCGCCGGTCTTGAAAACCGGTAGTGCTCACGCGCTGCGGGAGTTCGAATCTCCCCCTCAGCGTAAATCTAATGGTTTAACGCTAATTCTTCTTTTTACTTTCACTTTTCCAGGTAAGAGACTATTTATTTTCAAATGTGGAGAGGATTGTCCTTTATCTTGAAACTGCTTTTCGTTACCTTAAATGATATGGAGGTTCGGGTTAAAGGTAACAGCTGTAATGCCGGCTCGATGGAAGATGTGGATGGCGATGGGGACCTCGATCTTGTCGGCCATTTTGTTGATGAGGGCACTTTTGTTATCGAAGACAGCACAGCAACACTAGCAGCATTTACGTATGAAGGGGTTAAGGTCTTTGGAACAGACACCGTCCGTATCGTCCCTGGAAACTGAAGGATAAACCTTTCAGTCTTTTTTTTGAGGATGTTCGCTTCTAAACGGTGAAGGGTACATTTGAAAAGGCGTTTATTTTACGTACCTGTCCACCAGATCTGCATTAACAATCAGTTGTTCTTGACAAGGAATGCTATCAGAGCCGGACTAAGTCGTGTCTGTCTGGTCAACTTCTCAATAATATCCTTTTCAGGCATCTTATCCGCACGATACTGCTTCAGGCGATCGAACAACTCCGGAGGGATCTCGTAATATTCGTTGATATCCTTACGGTGTCCCCAAACATCACCCTCTATCAGCTCTATACCTTGCATTCCCAGGTACATTTCCGCAGATCTGGACACTGTTCTTAGATAAGAACTTGGGATATGTATCACCTTGACCTTCGGACATCTTATTACAAGTGAGAAGATGTCCTGATTTGATGGTCTGAATGCAAAATGTACTATTTTTTCTTCCGGATCTAAAGTGCTGATCTCTTCTCTGGAACTGACTACTCTTATTTTCATGATTGGGACCCCGCCAAGTACAGTTATTATATATAAAAGAAATTGTCGTTGTGAACTTTGTATAACTTTCATGCTATATAAATAGTATTAGGCTGTGCAGTCCTCATAATGAGCACAATACTCAGAATCGGTAGCAGCAAAGACATTAAATAGTACATTGGAACTCTTTAAAGTGCCGATGGAGGCAAAAACGACCCATCAGGCAAACACAGAAAAAAAAGCACAAATGCGTCCGCCCGTCAAAACACCCTGACGGGCTCACCTCTCTCCAAATTCTCTTCTCAAATTATAGAGACCCATGACCCACTCTAAGTTCGTGACCTAATTCATCGAATTTCGGGCTCTCTAGAGATCCTCATTTAATAGAAAATAAAATCGTGACATACATGTCAAGGTTATGCTTATTATCAAAATGAGGATTCCTGCAGGGCCATAATATTCTGATCATTCAGCATGTATTCAATACTCACTCGTAAATTTTGGATATAAGATCGGAAGGATTGCCTTAAGCAACTTGAGTTGTAACTCTTGTATTGGATGCATGCATTACATGGCATACAAGGTTTACATAAAATACTTAAATTAGTAAGAGTGTTGAAAGGTAGATGAATACTAAATGTAGTAGGACAGTTATTGCTATTGCCATAATATGGGCAGCGGTTATTTTTACATCTGCATTTATACTGCGGGAATCAGGTTATTTGATCAAATTAATTCCTATATATGGTGCAGCAGCAATAATGTGTATCATCTTTGCAGGGAACCTTTGTAAGAAAAGTGAATGAACCACTTACATTTACGTAAAATTAGATTAAAAAAGAAGGATGGAAAAACAAATAGTTGATTTCTCACTAAATGTTTAACCAATTATAAGATTTAAGCAACTTCGCCAAATGCGAATTTGCTCATTACCTTATTTACCTTTATCGTGACTTCATCGCCAATCTCGGTGTTGGGGACAAAGACAACAAATCCGCTTACTCTTGCGATTCCGTCGCCTTCTCTTGCGATGTCTTCAATTGTCACTTCATAATTCTGTCCAGCTTCTACTGGAGCACTTGAATGCATGTTACTAAACAAATGTTTCACGTCCTAATTGATTAGCTTAAAAAGAAATACAACCATTTGGTTGAAAATAAGAAAAACAGTAAATGTGAAAAATACTATCTAAACCTATAATTCAGCAAATCAGTATCAAACTCTATAAGCATCTCTACATGGGTAAGGGTTCTATATATAACTGTCCCTATATAGGCTCTGTAGAAATGCTACTTTTGCTTTCCTCTAAGACAAGAAAAAGGAAGAAGATCAAGGATAAGTATCGTAAAAAAATCATCGATGAGTTTGAGGAACTATTGCACCATTGCAGACATCTTGTAAAAACAATGTTTACAGAGCCGAATTTCGGTTTAATGCCAGCAAAAAGAAAAAATTGGTCATTGGTGATATGGTATGACCTTCATATTGTGTACAGACAGTCGTCACATTTTCCTAATTTTAACAACAAGCTCCATAAACTTCTTGGTTTCCATCACTTGGACGGTTTCCATCCGTGTGATGTCCCTCCATGGGAAGGCAGCAGCAGCAAATGCCTCTGCACTCTCAGCTTCGAACAGGAAAAAGGCTCTGCATGCTGCTACGTCATTCCATGCTCCTAAAATATTGTAGCCTTCCGGAGGTTTCCATTCCATGTAGCGTTTACCAGTTTCCATGTCGTCCTTTGGGTCCCATGTAATAATCTCCATGAACAACATTTCTTCTCCCCCCTGTTGAGATCATTTTCGTAATCCCAATATAATATTTCTTAAGAACAGCGTATATACTTTGAGTAGCCATTTTCCGAAAATGCTATCATTTGACTTTATATAAAGTAACTAATATTATTAGGGCTGATGTTTCATCTTTTATGTTCCATCGTGAAGTCGTGGGGATCATTCCCGTTGAAATATCAGTTTCTATAGAGATTGTCTAATTAGAACTTCAGTTGTAAACCCATTCTTTTTTATGGATCTCCACAACATTGAGTGGGCAATATGGAATAAAAGAGTGTTCTGATTTATTGACAGATCGTGGCTGTCTGGACAACCACGTCATATGATGTGGATCCCTAATTTCAGCAGATATTTGGTATACAGTAAATTGTTCTTTTATAGGGGATTGGTGACGTATTGTGCTACAATTACCCACACAATGTTGAAGAGAAACTTTTTTATTAACCTCACGATTGTTGTCCTGTCCTGCTGGCTACTTGCCGGGCTGTCCTTCTCCGCTTGCTCAGCTTTGCTTCGCAATGCTCGAAACTCAGCCCTCTATGTGGCTGGGACACCGACACGCTCTCTCGAGCGCATCCGTGCCGGGATAGAATGAGTGTTGCTAATGAGACAACATAACGTGGGGTCTTAAGGCCCCACGCATACCGGCCCTTGGGGAGCAGGGGTTTGTCGGCTCCCCTCGGTCCGATATTGCTAATTACAGGGATGGGGTACCAGAAGAGGAAAATTTCCCTGCAGGAAATGAGGTATTGCACAGCAATACGTCCCTTTGGGCTTGGGGTGGTTTAAAGCTGAAAAATAAAAAGCATTCTTGCGTTCACCAGTAGAATCAATAAATGATGTGGACATGAAGAGTATGGTGTTTTCACAGTACTGTGCCATATTTTTACACTATGTTCATTTATTGCTACCTTTTAATTGCCTTTTTTCTTGTTTATTGCTGCTCAATTTCTGAGTAAATCCGAGAAAGCCCCTCTAGGGTTGAGTATCCTTTTCTTGTGATTATGTAATCCCCCCGTTCATTCCTCTGTAAAACCATACCTGCTTCGAGTAGTTTCTGAAGGTGAAAAAGCAGATTTCCGCCACGCAATCCTGTAAGTTTTGAAAGTTCTGAAAAAGTCCTGCTATCGCCTGAAAGCTCTTTGAGAATAAGGAGACGCTGACTATTAGCTATAGGTTCGCAAATTTCAGAGGCCAGCTTGCTAGGTTCGATCTCGCTTATATCAGCTTTTTTAGTCCCCTCTTCCTTCTCTTCATAGGTCTGGAGCGAGTGCATGAGTTTAACCTGTGTTTCAAAAATATTCATAGCTTCCGAAAAACAACTGCTACATTTGGGGTTTTTTGCTTCCTTTTTTAAATGTTCCAGTTTTTCCCTGTAAAGCTTTATATTATTGGAATCTATTCGATGCCTGCCAACAAGTCCTGCAGTTTCCTGCAAAATATCAATTAAATTTTTTTCACAAAAATCTCGCATCTTACAGTCCTGTACCATCTGTCTGTGCATTCTCTCACTAGCATCATCACGCAGGTAGTTCACCATGGTTTTCATGAAACTCGTTCGCATTTCTTCAAGGATTTCCTCAATATGCTGCTGGTTAGCCCGCTGCAAAAAGCGTGAGAACTCTTTTTTAAGGGTCACAATTTCTTCCTTAATAGAGTGCAGTTCCTCTATGTAATACGATTCAATATTTTCTTTTGCTGTCTCCATCTTATCTGCCTCTGAAATGCTCGAAAATAGGGTCACGTCCCATATGATCTGTTTTATAAAAAGATCCAATTCAAAGTTCTTAACTGAAACCATTATTGAACATTGTTATTCAAGGTCATTTTTCTATACAACTGGAAGTTAGTACATAATCATGACGCTCAAGTATATAAATATATACAGCGTTCATTGGAACATAGAGGAATGCTATATGAAAACACTTGTTACATACATGAGTCAGACCGGAAAGACAAAGAAAGTAGCTGAAGCTATTTACAGTGAACTTACAGGGGAAAAGGAAATCAAACCCATATCCGAGGTCAAGAACCTTGAGGGATATGATCTTGCTTTCATAGGATTCCCTATACTGCAGTTTGATGTTCCGCCTGTAGTTAAAACTTTTTTATCAGCTAATACTAAAGACAAAAACATTGCAATATTCATGACACATGCCGTTCCTGAAGGATTCGAGGCCATTCATTCATGGACTGGTTCCTACGAGAAGGCTGCTGTTGGTGCAAACATCCTTGGTGCATTTGATTGTCAGGGAGAGCTTGCCCAGCCTGTAATTGACATGCTGTTAAAGTCCGATGACCCACAGATGAAAGCATTTGGTGAGATGGGACCATCCACAAAAGGGCAGCCGGATCAATCCAGGTTACAGAAAGCAAAGGAATTTGCAAAGAAAATACAGGCAAAAGTTTGATATCATGAAGATGGGATCAACAACTTACCAAAGAATGGATTTTTGGGACGCAAAGAACTATGCATTAATCACTGACAATACAAAGCCAGCAATGAAGTGGACCATATCTGAACTTAAAAAGCGGGGCAAGACTGTTTATGTCATTGACCTTTCCGACAAGCAGGAACCCGGCAATTTAAGAAAAGTTTCGGACCTTCCAGTTGGTATTGATCGTGCTATCCTTGGCATCACGAAAACCGATCCTGGAGATCTTATTCCTGGTCTGAAAGAAAAAGGTATAACCAAAATCTGGCTTCATTGGAACACAGAAACCGAAAAAGCCTTGCAAACCTGCAAGGCAGAAGGTCTTGAGTGTGTGACCGAACACTGTCCAATGCTGTACCTTGGAAGTGGTTTTAGTATACATGGAATGCACAGAACGATCGCGAAGATGACAGGGAAATATTGAATAAAGGTACATTTCCAGTGGAGTTTTTGGACCTGGAAGATCCGGGTAAAACCGGGATGCATGCCAGCTGTGGCACAGACTCCTTAATCGTGTACCTAAGGGAACGGATGAAAAAAGCCTCTGTCGCCGCGAAGCGGCGCAAATGCGGGGTAGGTGGAGAAATGTTTTATGAGGAAGATTAAGGGGGAAAACGAGAGGCTGAGTGATTATGGCCTAACCTTTGTTTCTGGAAGAAATGGTATGAGTACATTCAGTCTTTACACTGGAAATGTAGGTTTCAATGTGATTATGACCAGCACCTTTTTTAAATTATAAAATTTGTTAGTTTTCATTTAACATGGATACCTATTAGAATAAATTTTCTTCAGCGTTTAATCTATACCTGTTAAAATCCAAGATGATACTACATTCTGTCCATTTCGAATTACTAGCTACATCCTGAGGAATTAAGGAACTAATCGCAGGTGCTGGTAGTACAAAAGGTCCAATCCCAGAAAAAAGTCCATTATCTATTTTAACATTAGTCCAAAAATAGAAGTAATAATTTTCTTTATATTTTTCTGCTGTATCCCATTCGTTCCGTGTTAAAAAGAACCTGAAATTTTGATTTGAGTGAGACTTTGTAGACTTAACTTCAATAAACATAATTTCTTCAGATTTTTTCTTTTTTGTCTGTATTCGCCCAAAAAAAGAAGATATGTCATAACCGTAAATGTCGCTTTCTTTTGAAACCCAATATACATTATCAGCTAAGTTAGTATA
>NZ_JBFXHJ010000089.1:0-9166 GCF_050177135.1 Methanomethylovorans sp. | reverse complement strand
TAGGTATCATCAATATGGACCTTTGTCTCCTTTACAACTGCAAAATGTTTGCCGTCCCCTACGACTTCAAGAGATAGCACGTCACCTTCCACGTATTCTTCTATGAGCATGGTGGGATCAAGACCTTTCAAATCTTCATCGTCATAGATTATGGCCGTGCCTATGCTGCTGCTCATGCAGGAAGGTTTTACGAAATATGGCGGATGGGTAGGTTTATCTGTAGGGGTTGGAATACCTATGGATCTGAAATATTTTTTCGACGTGTTCTTATCCCGACTTATCCTGTATGCATCAAAATCAAAGAGCAGAGGGCAATGAAGCCTGTCCTTGATGGTCTCAAGGAAATCGATAGTATCAAAATTTTCGTTTACAGGGATCATGGCATCGACGGTTGCTGATATCTCTATGAGCCTTTCAGGTTGTTCCACAATGTCAAAACAATGGAACGTATCCACCAGATCCTTTATGAAAGCATTTTCATTCCTGTCTATCAATACAACTCCAATACCTGCTTTTCTGGCATGGTATGCTGCCTCGAAACCCTGAAGCTTACCTCCTATCAAACATATTTGTTTCATGCCACCACTCCTAATATCTTGTTGAAATCTGATTGTGCAGCCGGCTCCATCCCCATACTCCTGAGCTTTGTCACTACACTCTTTGGGTCCCGTTTCCTCTCTTCATGTTTCCTGTCATAGTTTGCCACTCCTTCAAGGGAAGAGTCAGAGGGTATAATGGATGTTACCACATTAGCACCTGCATTAAGGCGATATACCATGCCTTCAATGCCTTCCACATCCAGAGAAGCAGGTATCAATCTGTCCGGGAACATCAACCTTAACACTGATATTATCTTGAGTTCCGACAGGTTGGACTCCTGCACTTCTTTCTCCAAAGGTGTTCCTTCCTGAGGGATGAAGGTCATCACCCGAACCATCTGAGGATCCTCTCTTGCCATGCCTCTCAGAGAAATTATGGTGGATTCGACGTCATTACCCACACCTGTGAGCAGCCCGTCCTCTACACAGTAGCCTATCTTCTGGGCGAACTGACGGGCATGGATGCGTTCTGAGAAGGATTGTCCAACCCTGAGGTTCCTATAAAGTTCCTTATCGTAAGTTTCCTGGTATAGGGCAAGGAAGTTAGCTCCATGCTCACGCAGCATTGTCAGCGCATTGTCATCCAGCACCCCAGGTGAGATCATAACCGGAAGATCAAGTTCTTCCTTGACTATGTCTATGACCTTGGCAAATTGGCTGGGGTTTTCATGGAAGTAAGGATCCTCTCCCATGGTAAGGTCCACCATGTGGATCTGTTCTCCCTTAAGCTTTCTGCATACATTGCGAATATCTTCGAATCCCAGCCTGTACCTGTTGATCTTGTTCATTGTGTTGTAGTAGCAGAATGCACATCTGTTCTTACAATATGTGGAAAAGTACACGAAACTGTACAGAAAAACCTTGTTCCCGAAGTAGTGATCTCTCACTTTCCTTGCAACATAATGAAGCTTTTCAAGTTCGGTACTGTCTGTGATCAAAAGCATTTCCCGAAGGTTATCTTCAGATAGTTGCATTCCATTTATGACCCTTTGTGCATATGCATCAAGGTCTTTTTTGTCCATATTAGTAAACATTGGGATCACCTCACAGGTTCGTACTGATGCCATTGTAGTAGTTCTCACAACGAGCTGCTCTTTTTATGGTTTTGAAATTATGTGTGACCTTGAGCAGTCTTTCCAGGCCGAATCCAGCACCTATCCAGGGCTTGTTTATACCCCAGTCCCTGTCCTGAGGAATTGGTCCTACAACTGCAGAGGAGAGTTCCATGTCCTTGTGGAGCACGTCTATGGTTTCACCATATACCATACAGTTGTCAGAAACGATCTCATGCTCTATGTTCAGGGAATCCAGGAAATCTTCAATAAGAAGGATCAGGGTTTCTCTCGTACATTTTGAACCCATCTGGCAGAAGTTAAGCATTGTGAACTCTTCAAGGTGGCTCTTACCATCAGATTCTTTTCTGTAACAGGGTCCGATCTCGAATATACGTATAGGGTCAGGAAGGATGTTATCGAACTTGTAGAGGTAATTGTAAAGGCCAGGTGCAAGCATGGGACGCAGGCACATGCTCTCATCCACCCGGAAGATCTGCTGGGAAAGTTTTGTATCTTCACCAACTCCCATCCTTTCCATGTATTCAAAGGGTATCAGAATGGGAGATTTTATCTCCATGAAGCCCCTTTCCACAAAGAACTCGGTGATCTGACGTTCAAGTTTTCCAAGAAGGTTTTCCCTGCTGTCCTCATACACTTTACGCAGATCCTCTTTTCTTTTGTTTATCAGTTCAGCTTCAAGTTGCTGGAATGAACGCTTTTCCTTAGAGAAAGATATCATCTCGTCCGGTCCCAGCAATGATACTATCCTGTCCTTCTGGCTCTGTGTGAAACCTGCATCTTTTGCTTTTGAGCCGGAAACTACGGGTTTCTTAGGCAGGTTCGTAATTTTTCTTTCAGCCTTGTTTTCCGTTTTTTCCTTGACATGTATAGAGGGTACTTTTTGAGGTTGGCTATGAGGAATATGAGAAAGTGGAACTACAGGTTTTTCAGCATGTACCGGAGTAGGTATATTTATAGAATTAGATGGAATTTCAGTTACTCTTACATGCTTTGTTCTGATCTCTTTGGATGTCTTCTGGAGGAATTCATTGATCTTCAGATCAGAAACCCGACACTGTTTGCAGGGTTTTTTGAATTTCCTAAGTCTTAGAGCCCGTGCCGAGCGACTGGACCTTGAATTTCTTATATCGAAGGTCTCTCCACAGCTGGTAACTATATGAACAGAACGTTGAGATACATTTAAATCCCGTATGCTATGCAGCAATCCGGTTCTCGATACCCACATATCGGTATCGTTAAGCAAGGATTCCAATAATTTTTTTTTCATGCTTTCAGCTCCTTTATACGCTACGATCTTTCAAGGATCTTCTATAAGCCCATGTACTGCAATATCCAGTTCTTGTGTTCGTTGAATGTCATTTCATTTCACCTGTTTTGTTTGTTAATAAGCAATTCACTTTCAAGTTTCACAATCTACTAGATATATTTTTTGCACGGAAAAAGATGTATTTATACTATTTGCCATAAAACATCAAAATAACAAAGTTACCAAGCAAAGAGTTCAAAAAAGAGAAAATACATAGCAATCAAAGTAAAAAATGGCGGAAACCCCGGGAATTTAACCCGGCTGAACGGATTTAGAGTCCATTTGATCAACCTGATCCGGTTTCCATTTAGTAAAAGGTAATCGATTAAGCTATTATTTATATTTTTTGGTCATGGCTTCTGGATGAAAATGAAAAAGAAGGGTCAGGATTTCTTAGTGACCCTTAGACTTCCCACTCCCATAAACACAAGTTTCGTCTCAATAGGGATGGGGCTGCCTTCGTGTAGAGTAATATCTTCTCTGGACATATCTATTCTCACATCGTTCCAGTCCATGTCGGCTTCTCTCATATAGTCCATGATCAGATTTTCTCCCACATGTTCAGCATACTTAAGAGCTTCTCCATGAGTTGAGAACTCCTCAAATCCTCCGGGAGTGAACACGAGGAAAAACCTTTGCTTTTCCCTGTAGACAGCTTTTATGAGAACTTGTATCCTTTTGACACCCTGTCCCACTAACGCACCTACAGCGTTACCAACTTCTGCAAAAGGTGGCAATAGTATCTCTGCATCGATGATGTTCTGCATCTGCTCCACATAAGCCTTCACAGGTCCCCCAAGCAGTACAACAGGCACTGAGAGCCTGAACTTAGAGAAGAACTCGCCTCTGAGTATTTTTTCTATCTCTTTGCCTTCAACTCCTTTGAGCATATAGGACATCAGGTTCAAGGCCATATTGTAGGCAACTTCTCTTTTAATGTGCTCAGCAAGTTCCTGCTCGTTCATTTGTACAAGCCTTGACATAATGGTTGCGCCTATAACTGAAGCTTCCTTATCCCATTCATCATACTCACCCAGGATATGCAGTGCATCCGTGGGTGTGAACCCAATTGCCTGTACAAGCCTTTTCTGAATGAGATAATCCAGATGTTCTACTGACACAGGACGACCGAACCTCCAATAGATATCGCTTATTGATACTGGTTCTTGACCAATTGTACTGAGGATCTCCTGTTCATAAGAACTGAGCTTTACCGGCTCTTTTCCTGTACGTACGAAGAACTTGGTCGGTTGCACGTTCTCTCCCAGTTCCACACGTGCAGGAGTGCGTCCCATTTTCAGTGTTTCCTTGAAACCCGGATACTGAACAGCAGCCACGCACAGAGGTATTACCCTGCGTGGCCCGATGTTTATCTTCCTGTTCTTTATCCATACGTGACTATCCCCCCCCATGGCAGAAGTTTCCATTCGGATAGCTTTAACTTTAGTATTCCAGCCACCTACTTTAGCACCATCTTCACAGAGTTCGGGCAGTCCTTTATACAAGAGAGAAACATCAGTACTTGTACCGCCCACATCTATCACTGCACATGTGTCCCTCTCGGACAGGAAGGAAGCTCCTACAAGGCTTGCTGCAGGACCTGTAAAAATAGACTCTATAGGTTTTTGGATGGCTTCTTTGATGTTTATTAAAGAACCATCACATTTGAGCATCATGAGCTTTGCTGTGATGCCTCTTCTCTCAATATCAGATACAATTGCATCGATGAACTGACGGGCAATGGGTATGAGCTGGGCATTGAGGTAGGCTGTAATACCTCTGTCATATGCTCCCAGGTCCTGCGATAGCTCATGTCCGCACACCACAGGCATCCCTGTTGATTTTATTATGTAATCCTTTATCTGCAATTCATGTTCAGGGTTACGCACACTGAAATATGAAGAAACTGCAAAAGCTGATACATTATCCTTCACCCTGTTCACAAATTCTGTCACTGCCTCTATATCAAGGGCCTCTGCTTCAGCTCCGGTAGCAGTATGTCCTCCTCTGACCATCACATATTCCTGGACAGATGTGTCTTGGGGTACCAGATAATTACCCACAAGGATAAGACCTACCGGATAGCCTGTTTTCTCAAGTATCGTATTAGTTGCTAAGGTTGTAGATACTGAAACGAGCTTTATGTCTTTCAGGTATTGAGGGTCCAAGCCATCTATAGCGTTCTCTATGCCCGTAAGCAATTCAGGATAAGTAGTAAGGGCTTTGTATGAAGCCACAACTTTCTTGTCAGAGTTCCTTATGATCACTGCATCTGTATAAGTACCACCTGCATCAATTCCCAGACTATATTGCATTTTTTCCCTCTCGTACAATTCTATAGTTTGATGTGTTCAAATCCACACATTAAATACCCTTTATTTACCCTTTACTGCCCTATACCAAGGAACCCTAGCCTTGTTTCCAGAGGTGTGGTGCCTTCTTCCACACTTATGTCGTTGCGGCTCATATTGATCTTTACTTCAGTAAGGTCCAGATAGGATGATGACATATAATCCATCACAAGTTCAGAACCGATACGCTCTGCATGATGTAATGCTTCCGCATAAGATGAAAATTCTTTTCTCCCACCAGGATAGAAAACAATATAAGAGTTAGGTTTAATATTATATTTTGATTCTGATAAAGAAGCTTTTATAAGCACTTCCAGTCTTTTAATACCTTTAGCTGCAAGTGCTCCAACTGCATTGCCCACATCTGCATGTTGCGGAACAACGATCAAAGAGTCAAAATATCTGGCAAGGCCATCCTTGTAAGCAGTGACAGGCCCTCCCAGCAATACAACTGGCATTTTGACCTTGATACCTGCAAAGAATTTACCATTAATTATCTTCCTTATTTCTTCCCTATCCACATCCTCCAGCAAAAAAGCAGCAAGGTTAAGGGCTATATTGCTTGTTACTTGTTCCTTTACCCTGGAACATAGTTCCATCTTTTCCATGCCTGCAAACCTGGACAAAACTTCAGAACCTATATGTGCTGCTTCTACATCCCACTTTTGATATTCTCCCATAACATGGAGAGCATCAGTAGGTGTAAAGCCTATGGTCCTTACTAACCTTTTCTGTATGAGCATATCCATGGTCATAGGACTTGGCATTCTATTTTCGTTCCAGTAGATGTCACTCGCCGTATAGGGTACATCACTGAGGCGGTCGAACAAGTCCTTTTCTTCAGGGCTCAGTTCTTCAGGTATCTTTCCACTCCTCATGAAAAACTTCGTTGGTTGTATATTTTCACCTATTTGATTGCGTAGGATATTTTGCTGCATCTTCAGTTTTTCCTTGATCTCTGGATACTTCAATGCCGCTAAACATAAGGGTATGACCCTGCGCGGTCCTACATGTATATCATGATTAAGTATCCATACGTGGCTATCTCCTCCGACAGCGGAGGTTTCCATCCTGAGAGCCTTTACTTTTGTCTGCCACTTCCCTACAACTGCTCCTTGATCAGATATTTCAGGAAGACCTTCGTGCATCATAGAAACATCAGTGCTTGTTCCACCTACATCGACCACTGCACAGGTTTCAAAACCTGAAAGATGAGAAGCACCCAGTAAACTAGCTGCAGGGCCAGAAAAAATGGATTGGATAGGTTTTTTAAGCGCCTCCCCGATACTCACCATTGATCCGTCACATTTGAGCATCATTAGTTTTGCTTCAATGTTTCTCTTTTTGATCTCGGAAGTTACAGCTTGCATAAATTGATTAGTGAGAGGTATCAGCTGTGCATTAAGATAAGCAGTCACACCTCTCTCATAAACTCCCAGGTCTTGAGATAGTTCGTGTCCACATACGACCGGAAGGCCTGTTAGTTGCATAACACTTTCTTTTACCTGCAACTCATGTTCTGGATTACGGACACTAAAATAGGAGGATACAGCAAAAGCTGAAACTTTGTTCTTCACTTTCAGGATGAAATCCTCTACTGGCTGGATATCCAGGGGCTCAATTTCATTACCAGCACTGTTGTGCCCTCCTCTTACTTGGATAATATACTCTATTTTCCTGTCAGCGGGTATGCCCGCTTTTCCGATCAGTATGAGACCTACCGGATAACCCGTATTTTCAAGGATCGTGTTTGTTGCAAGAGTTGTTGAAACACAGACCAAGCTCACATCAGAAAGTAGTTTTTGATCAAGACCGTCCAAAGCTTCACGTATTCCAAAGATCAGGTCAGGGTATGTTGTCAATGCTTTGTTTGCCTGTAAGACCCTGCCATCATCACTATTAAGAAGAACTGCATCAGTATATGTTCCTCCGGCATCTATTCCCAGACTATGTTTCATTAAAGTCTGCCCTCTTTTTTGTTATAGAATCTTTTGCCCGCTGATATGACTGTTCTGCGATCTTCACAGTGCCTTGCATGTCAACTATTCGGAAATCAAAGGCTTGAGCAAACTCTTCCACCTTTGCATCAAAGCTCTCCTCGTAAACAAGACCTGTATTTATCTTACCTACATTTTTGTATCCTGCGTGATCGAAAACGATCTTGGTCATAGCAGTGTTCTCAGGGTCATTTGTAAGACGGGCAATTACAGCCATTTCCTTCCAGAAAGCTGCTCCCATGGGCGTAAGGAAATATACGCCTTCTCCGCCAGCTTCTTTTAGAGCTCTAAGATAAGGTTTCCTTCCCCCAAGTGAAGCACCTATGCAGTCATCGATTATCTCTCCATCTTCTTCTCTTAGAATGTGCACAGGACAAGAAAGATGTGCAAAGTCTCTGTTTAGATTGCCCAGTACATTCCCACACAAACCATAGAATATTAGGATAGTGTCGGCATACTCGGAAATGATGCTGATCTCTTTGTACACGCTTTCTTTGAGCAATTGAGGAGATGCATCAAGGGAAAAACCAAGGATATTCACAAGGAGACAATAATTTGTATCTTGTTCACTATGTATCAGATCCTCTATTTTATTTGGTGAACAAACTGTATGATCTATAGCATTTTCAGATAGTTTCCTGAGAATACCTGCAGCATCCAGGCTGTCCACAACTAGAATTCTGGTGATCTGTGAATCGTTCTTGATGAGGTGCACGATCTCATCCTCAAATATCCTGCAGGCAATTATGGACATTAAAGTCATTAGAACCTCATTATATTCTTATAACAGAGCAGTTAACTGCACACTCAATCTGCTCGCGTTTAAAAAGCATAGTCCATATTAACTATATATATTTTCCTATTTTACTGATTCAACATACTATTGATCGGTGCTTTCACTATATTAAGAAAAAATCTACTCAAGATTCTATTATTTATACTTTTTGATGAATGCTTTAAAAGCATCTTCAGTTCTGCAGAAGAGAAAAGACACTGCTAATGTTAATTTTTCCTTTTTGTCTTTGGAGTCGCTCATACACTTTGCAAATCCAAAAAGTAAATTTATATATCTGAATTTTACGTCCACGAATACCTTTAAATATGTAGGTTCTAGTTTCTTAGATTAGTAGCAGAACTAATTCCATTAATAAAGTATATACTTATGAATTCTTATTTCATATGACATTTGGTAATCATATTGGTCCTCAAAGGTGATTATAATTTCCAAAATTACAACAGTTTCTGAATATGGAAAGAAACGTGCTGAGTTTTATCTACCAGAGGACCCTGATACACTAAAAAAGCTTGAAGCACTTCACAAAGTAAGTCCTGTGATATCTTTCATTTGGAAGGTGGATGAAAGATGGCCAGTTGAATGGGTCTCGGAAAACGTTACACAATTAGGATACACCCCTGAAGAACTAATGTCTGGAAAAATTGATTATGCTGATTTAGTCCATCCAGAGGATTATGTAAAGATAAACTCAGAGGTCAAAAAACTGGTTAAAAAGGGAAATACCTCTTACTTTACTCTGGTCTACAGGATACTTGCCAGATCTGGGGAAGTGAGGTATGTAACCGAAAGGTCTCTCTTAAAGAGAGATAATGATGGGAATGTCTCACGTTATCAGGGGATAATCATTGACAATACTGAAAAAGAGAAAGCAGAAAATACTTTGAAAGATATAGAGCGGAAATACCGTCTCATTTTTGAACGCGCTCCCCTGGGTATTCTTTGTTTTGATGAGAACAGCACAATTGTTAACTGTAATAGCTTTTGTGCAAAAGTTATATCGGAGCCAAAAAATAAAATATTGGGTATCAATCTGCTCAAATA
>NZ_JBFXHJ010000088.1:0-9232 GCF_050177135.1 Methanomethylovorans sp. | reverse complement strand
TGTCAGCGAAGCCATTGCTGAGATAGTTGCCAATTCCGAGAGTTTCATCACAAATGCCAATGAAGCCCTTGATAAGATCGGTCGGGTAGGTGCCAGGCGTATCCGTGATGGTGGTGTCATTATGACACATTGCAATTCTCATGCAGCTATCGCCATCATCAAGACAGCCTTTAAACAGGGCAAAAAGATATCTGTAATCGCCACGGAATCCAGACCCCGCAGACAGGGTTTCATCACTATCAGGGAACTGAACGATGCAGGTATCCCCACTACGCTCATTGTGGACTCAGCTGTGAGGCTGGTCATGAAAGATGTGGATCTTGTGGTCGTGGGTGCTGATTCCATTGCTGTTAATGGTGCATTGGTCAATAAGATAGGTACTTCCCAGCTTGCTTTGGCAGCCAGGGAAGCCCGCAAGAACGTCCTGGTTGCAGCCGAAACCTATAAATTCAGTCCTAATACCATTCTGGGTCAGATCGTGGAGATAGAGGATCGCTCAAGTGACGAGGTCATAGACCCCGATATGCTCAAAGAGATGCCAAATGTAAAAGTACGAAATCCGGCCTTCGATATCACACCGCCGGAATACATCGACCTCATAATCACAGATGTTGGCGCTTTCCCACCGGCAATGGCCTATATAGTGATCAAGGAATACCTGGGACTGGACCTGGTGGATCTGAAATAGTCTTGTTTTCCTTATATGTGGTGAATACAGGAATTATTTATTATCCTTCCAGTTCCACCATTTAAGCAGTTGTGGGTCATGCTCTTCATTCGATGCATAATACACTGCGCATCTGAATACATAGAGCATGCACCTGTCTATTTTCATCCCGGCATTATCACATAGTCTCAGGTAGAGTTCTTCAGGGTCTTTTCCCTTCAGATCTGCCACGGAACGAATACCCAATTCCCAGATATCTTCTGCGGTCTTTCCACCGACTCCAGGAATAACCTGTAATTCCTTAAGGACCAGGGTTTTGTTCTCACCCTTCATTTCTTACCCACTGTGGCAATATAGATCACGAACTCCTGCTCACCGTCTATATCAAGCAGTTCGTTCATGTCATCATCCAGGAAGGCCGCTATGGCACAAACACCACAATCAATGGTTTCTGCACTAAGGTATAAGTTCTGGCATACATGACCTGCGTCAAGGTGCAGGTAACGGTATCCTCTTTCTCCATACCTCCATTTCATCCTATATGCCACCGCTGTCCAGATGAACGTTACTGCACTCTTCTTTACAAAATCCTGTCCCAGGCACGCTTCTGTGATCTCTTTTGCCATGTCGTTCTCGATGTCCAGTTGCAGTAGTTTATGTCCTATGGCAAGGAATCTGTATAGGCCGGGCTCAAGACCATCTACATTGTTGATCAGCAGGTATGTCTCAAGTGCATGTCTTGCTCCCGCCGAGGGCACGGTCCTGAAAGTGACGACGTCCTCTATGGTTTCTTTAACTCCCTGTGTACACCACAACAGGTACGAAAGTTCGTTCAGGGTAAGAGGTTTGTCAGAATAGCTGCGCACGCTGGTACGATGTTCTATGGCACGCCTTACAGGCATGTCTTTGACATGAATGGTATCTGGTTTCGGTAGTTCGATGACCTCTATCGCATCATCTGGCTCCTTTTGTAAAGGCGGTTGAGGATATCCGGCGTTCTGTGGTGCTTTTCCAAGGTACTGGAACCTCGTCAATTTCATGAAATCTTTGCCTATCTCTTGCATTTCATACTCCCCTTTTGTATATTTGCTGCTACGTTCAAATCCTTGATCATATATTGGTTTTTGAGTACTTATCCACTGTGTTATGTTCTCCTTTATTTGCACCGATTACTACAAATCCTCCTTCTCCATATCCGCTTCTGAAAGGTTCAACATCTGCTATCATTTCCAGTGGCCTGAAAAGCGTCTGAACCATAGTAATGTCCCTGAAACCAGCTTCACGGATGCATTCAGATACTTCTTCAACTGAATGGAGTCTTGCACATGTGTAAAATCCTTTTTCATGTTGCTTTTTCTCATATTTTGTCTCGTACACGTTTCCAAGTTCCGTGTTCCTGTCTACCATTCCCAGGATCAGTTTGCTATCTGTTTTAAGTGTTCTGTAAACCTCAGAGAATGCTTGCTGCAGGTCCGTCAAAAAACAGTCCACAGTGACCATAAGGATCACATCAAAGCTCTTTTCTTTGAACGGTAAACTTTCGGCCACCGCCTGCACGCAAACGATATTTCGCTTTCTGGCTAATTCCAGCATCCCTGGGGAAGGATCAACGCCATATGTGATATGCAGGGCTTGCGCAAATCTGCCAGTGCCCACTCCTATCTCCAGGCATCTTTGTTCTGCTTGTATGGGTCCCAGCACTTTCCTAATAGCTGCCAGCTCGGAATCGAACACCTTAATATGCCGGTCGTACCAGGAATCGTATTCTTCTGCACGCATGTCAAATGATGTTCTCATTCCAACCCCTTTACTTAATTATAATTTTCCGAAGTTGACGTTAAGACCATAATAGATGTTTTATGAGCCATTCTACCATGGCTTGAGCTGACATACCTGTCAGGTCCTCTGCAAGTGTGAGTGAAGGTATCAGGAAAGAGCCAATAAAAGCGGATATCGCTTTCTTGCTCGAGTTCTTATCATGTATCTGTCTGATCCTGTTCTCTTCCTTTTCAAGGAACTCCATGGCAAGTTGCAATTTTTCCATTTCTTTTTCTTCCCACTCATATTTTTCCTGCGATGTCATCTCAAGTAATCTTTCATAGTTCATCCGATACCTGTCATCTATCCTGTCCAGTTCCCCCCCGATAGCTCTGTCCATCAGCGTTTTTGTGGTACTCATAGTAACAACGAAGAGATATATTCCCAGCAGCAGCAGAATGAGCAGGAACACGGTCTCATATGACACTACTGACCTGGGGGAAATAAATGATACAATTGCCAGAGCAATGATGATAAAATAATTGATCACTACCATCAGCATGAAACCCTGTACAGGTTTCAGGCCTCCCATCCCATCAGCATGGAAAACATCTATCTTTATGGCAGGGTCCTTTTTCAGGGAACCAATATTTTTAGTAAGACCGATCACAAACCAGACTGTGATCGCCAGCATTACATACATCAGGTATTCCAGGATATGATTTATCACGTCAAGCAGAAAAGCCCAGTGACTGGATGGGTCGAACAGGGAAAAGTACAGAGGTATTTTTCCTTCTGAGTATTTCCACTGCCAGAATCTTATGATTTCCAGGAGCATGAAAGGCATGATCACCAGCAGGATGGTCCTGTTTAAAGTACCTTTATTCCCGAGCCACATTTTCAGTTCATTTTGGAGGGATACGAAGCCATTTTCTCTGAAAAGAGGCATTATTCGGTCAAAGGTGGTTTTCACATTGGAGAATAAGTAGGTTATAAGGGCGAACTGATAGCCCATAAGTATGCTTGTAGATGCCAGGGATAGCATATTATATGAGGTAAGGAAAAGGAACCGTACTTTTGCAGATAGCAGCAGATACAAAAAGAATATACTGAGAGTTATTCCCAGTGAGTATATTAGGTAATTGCCTGAGAACCTGCAAAAGAACTTCTCTGCCCACATGTCCATCACATGAATCTTTTCCAGTTATCCTCTCTTCGATCTAATTAAGCCATATCCGCATATCACGCACATAAATGCTGTAATAAGCAGGAACCCAGGTACTCTTTCAGGTTCTGCTTCCTTTGAAGGTACAGACTCTTGTTCTTCTGACCCTTTCTCTGCCTGTAGCTTATCTTCTTCATCGGTCACTGTGCCTTTCGCTTCTCCAGTTTCTTTGCCCTCATCTTTTTCTTCAGACTGATCTAATGCCTGTTCCTGCATCACGGAACTTGTCAGCTTTATTGACCTCACTATCTTTGATTCTCCTCCCTGTGTGAATCTGATGTTCTCTTCGTATTTCTGATAGCCTTCAAGTTCCAGTTGCAAGTTATGCTCATCAAAATCTGTAAGGATCATGTTGTCCTTAGGAGTGGAATCTATCCTTTTGCCATCAATGAAAATATCGGCTCCTGCAGGTTGTGACACCACTGTCAGAAGAAGGTAGGGTACAACAAGCATCGTGAGGTGAGTGTCTGCTGGCACGGCACCCACATTGATACTTCCTATCCCTATGCTAATGTTCTGCCCGGTTGCTTTGGGCAGCAGGTAGTTCTGATCTTTCACCAGGACCTTCTCATCGATGCGCTCTCCATTCTGTTCAAGCTGCACCACTACCTCTCCGTTAGCATTCACTTCGCTTATCAGTAGTATGTAACCGTCTCCCAGATCAACACTATCTCCTATCTTTTTCTGTATTGTTTCCACCGGGGTGGCAAATACAAGGGGTTCCTGTAAGATCTCAATTCTCATAAGTTCAGGCGTTACTACAACAGGGCGCTCTACTATATTCGGTCTTTCTATTCTTTCAAGTTCTTCAGACCGTGTTTCAATTCCGGTCATATATGCCAGGATGTTAGTAAAAAGAATTCTTCCCGTGTCCGTCATGCTTTCAGGTGAAGAGGTAAAGCCCCAGAACAGGTATTTGTTCTCTTCCAGCAATAGTGGATAATGGTCTTTGTTCCCTGTTTCTCTTCCCAGCATGACCATTTCAGTGCTCATTGATGGGATATAGATACCAACATGTTCACTGGACCTGTAAAGCTGCAATATGCCATCTCTAGGGACCATGATGCTATTTGGTTTCTGGAAGATCGGATGTGAAGGATCGGTCACGTAGATACTGTTCTCACTCCCATGCCAGCCGTTCGGATACCCTGATCCCAATATTAGCTGCCCAAAAAGTTCATATCCTCCCTCTCCAAGCCCTATAAGGGGCTTGTTACTCTTTTTTATAATGTCCACAGAATATGTCTCACTCCACGTGGTATCGGGTCCTATGATAATAACATCATATTTTGAAAGGTCGGTATCTCCTCCTTTTTCCAGTAGTATCATGTCTGTCTGATATCCACTATCTTCAAGTAATGAAATGTAATATTTTGCGCTTGTTACGTCAGCAGAATATATATATGCCAGCTCTGTCCCAGATTCCAGGGCCATTGCCATCGGTATTATTAAAACAATGGTCAGTGTAGCCACTAGCCCTATTACAGATGCTATGAAGCACCTCAAGCCCACTTTCATATGATTTCCCCCAGTACAAATTATGGTATCTTGTTATATATAACTTTCAACAAATAGAAATTATCTTCTCTCCTATCAGGAAGATATAATACTATCCAATTACACAATCCACTTTATGCCAGTAAGATGTGAATGGGCTTCTTTCAGTGATCTTGCTCTTAAATACCATGATGAGGAGTGGGGTGTGCCGATACACGATGACCAATCACTTTTTGAATTTCTTGTGCTGGAAGGTGCACAGGCAGGCTTAAGCTGGGAAACGATCCTCAAAAAAAGGAATTATTACAGGAAGGCATTTGATAATTTTGATCATGAGAAGGTTGCAGCCTATGATGATGCAAAAGTGGAGGATCTGCTTAAGAACGAAGGTATAATCCGCAACAAACTTAAGGTGCAGTCTGCCATTAATAATGCCCGGGCTTTCAAAAAAGTGAGGGATGAATTCGGTTCTTTTGATAATTACATATGGGGCTTTGTGAACCATAAGCCAGTACAGAACTCATGGACATCGCTGGCAGAGATCCCTTCAAAGAACGAAATTGCAGAAAAGGTAAGTAAGGACCTGAAAAAAAGAGGGTTCAGTTTCGTGGGTCCGATTATCATCTACGCGTTCATGCAGGCAGTAGGCATGGTCAATGATCATGTTGTGGACTGTTTCAGGCATGAGCAGTGCAGGGAGCTTGAACGAAAATAGCCATCTCTTTATTCTGTTCTAAGGATGAACGATATAGAAATATAAGGATATTTGTCCAGTTCCATCAGGACAAATACCCGTATGGGCTCTTCTCATGCCGTTCTAATATCGCTTCAAGAGATAAGTTCGAAGTTCCGGATTCTGAGCCGAATAACAGGCTTGAAAGGGAAGGCTTGTTCATATATACTACAGTAGGTTCTCCTTCTATGCCAGCCAGTTCCGTGGCAATCTCAATAGCATCATAGAAATTTCCGAGTTCATCCACCAGGCCCAGTTCCTTTGCCTTTTTGCCAGTGTATATTCTGCCGTCTGCAATATCCTTTACTTCGCTTACGGACATATTACGGCCTTCTGCGACATTTGTCACGAAGGTATCGTAAACTTCCATTATTACACTGTCGGCGTATTCCTTTTCCTCATCTGAGAGGCCTCTCCACGAGCCACCCATATCCTTGAACTCTCCGGATTTAGCCACATGGAACTCTATTCCTTCCTGGTCATAGTAAGCAGACATGTTCTCAAAGGTCCATATCACACCTATGCTACCGGTCATCGTAGAAGGGTTTGCCACTATCACGTCAGCAGGTACTGATATATGATATGCTGCACTGGCAGCTACGTTACCCATGGATACAACAATAGGCATACCTTCTTCATGAGCTCTTTTCACTTCTTCATATATCTCCTCACCTGCAGTTGAAGAGCCTCCGGGGCTATCTACCCTTAATACGATAGCTTTTACGCTTTCATCTTCCACAGCCTTACGGATATTCTCATTTATCCCGTCAGGGGTGGCATATCCCAATCCATTGTATATGCTGCCGGAAACAATTGAGCCTTCCACGTAGATCACTGCTATCTTATCACCTGTGGAATACAGATTGCCATCGAACGTACCCATGATGGCTGCAAGGCTTGCGCCAATGAGGATAACAAGAAATCCTGCCAGCAACAGGTACATTTTCCATCTACTTTTACGGGGTGCCATAGGCGGAGGTGTATTTCGGGTATAGGCCGAAGTTCCACTTACCGGAACATCCTTTTCCACTTTTCCTGCTGAATAAGGATCATTTTCCATGGCCGGTGTTTCTTCCCCATAAGTTGTATTGGAACTATTTGCCACATCTTCAGGATTCATCTGGATTATACCTTCTTGGCAAGAGAATGTACATGAACATTGAAATACTTATCTTGACTAATGCAAGCGTAATATATTTTATAAAAGCACTCTATCCTCATCAGTAAAACTATTCCATATATACTGCTCATATCATTTCGGAGATCATACATGTCAAAACTACCTGAAGATAAACCTGTACTTGTTACATGTGGCCTTCCTTACGCTAACGGTAAAGCCCATGTAGGCCATCTGCGAACGTACATTCCTGCGGACATCTATGTGAGGTCCCTGAAAAAACGTGGCAAAGAAGTAACTTTCATTTGCGGTTCAGATACTCATGGAACGCCTATAGTTGTGAACGCAGAAGAATTGAAAATAACCCCAAAAGAACTGGTGGGAATATACCATAAGCACTTCTATGAGATATTCAGGTCCATGGGCATCACGTTCGATGCCTTCGGCACAACAGATGACCCGGAAAACCATAACCGTACGCTGGATATTGTGAACAGGCTAATTGAAAAAGGATATGTTTATCCAAAGGTGATCGAGATAGCATATTGTTCCGCATGTGACCGTTTCCTTCCTGACAGGTATGTTGCAGGCGTCTGTCCTCACTGTGGCCAGAATGCAAGAGGAGATGAATGTGACCAGGGTTGTGGTAAACACCTGGAACCCGGGGAGCTTAAAGAACCCGCCTGTACCATTTGCCGTGGTCCTGCACAATATAAGGAACAGGAACACTTTTTTTTCAAGTTGTCTGAATTCAAGGACTTCCTTCTGGAACACCTGGAACACCTGGAAGGTACTTCCAATGCCAGGAACTATGCTCTTGGCTGGGTCAAACAGGAGCTTACCGACTGGTGTATCACAAGGACACTGGAATGGGGTGTGAAGTTCCCGGGCCATGATGATCTTGTTGTGTATGTATGGGTGGATGCGCCTATAGGTTATATTGCCTTTACAGAGCAATGGGCCCAGGCTAATAATGAAAGCTGGGAGAAGTTCTGGAAGGGCGATTGTCCCATTGTCCATTTCATCGGCGGGGATATAATCTACCATCATTGTATCTTCTGGCCTGCCATGCTCAAAGGTGCTGATTACAGCCAGCCCTGGGCTGTTGTGTCTTCAGGCATGGTGAAGATCGAGGACAAGAAATTCTCCAAGAGCCGGGGGTATGTGGTATGGGTACAGGAGGATTACCTGGACCATGGTTTCCATGCTGATCTGCTCAGATATTACCTGATAAGCTACACATCCCATACCAAAGAAGTCAACTTCTCATGGAAGGTATTCCAGGAAAGGATCAATACTGAGCTGGTGGCTGTGCTTGGCAATTTCCTTTATCGAAGTCTTCTGTTCGATTTCAAGAACTTCGGTGAGATCCCGGCAGGCAGGATATCACCTGAGATCATGGAAAAGGTAAAAAACACCATTGATGAGGTCACAGTTGCAATGGAGGAGTTCGAGTTCAAGAAGGCTATTGATACCGCCATGGCACTGGCTTCTTTCGGTAATTCCTACTTCCAGTCCAATGAACCCTGGAAGCTCATCAAGGAGAACAGGGAGGCATGTGCCGAGGTGCTGGCGAACTGCATGCAGATCGCAAAGGCGCTGATCCTGCTTTTCGAACCCACACTGCCTGAAAAGATGGAGGTCGCCTGGAAGCAGATAGGTATGGGCTCAGATGTGCATGCAGCAGGATATGAAGAGGCCCTGGTGCCTGTCGTAGCAGGTACAAAACTTTCTAATCCAAGCATTCTCTTTGATAAGATCGAAGATGCCAAGATAGACGAGATGACCGTTATTTCCAATGAGAGAGTACGCAAGGCTCTTGCAAAGGAAGCAGGCATACAGGAAGAAGAGCCTGCAGTGGTGCCTTTGAAAGACCAGATCACCTACGAGGATTTCGCTAAAGTGGATATACGCGTCGGTAAGATCCTCAATGCTGAGAAGATAAAGAAATCCAAAAAACTGCTCAAGCTGACGGTAGATGTGGGTGAACCAAAAACCAGGCAGATAGTTGCAGGTCTTGCAGAATATTATCAGCCTGAAGAACTTGTTGGTAAGGTCGTCAATGTGCTTGTCAATCTCCAGCCTGCGAAACTGTGTGGCGTGGAGTCCCAGGGTATGCTATTGGCAGCCGATGCAGGAGAACGTGTGTCTCTTCTGACCCCCGATAAAGAAATGAAGCCAGGATCAGTTGTGAGATAAAACACTAAAAAATAGTGAAATCTGATCACAAACGTA
>NZ_JBFXHJ010000087.1:7720-9271 GCF_050177135.1 Methanomethylovorans sp. | reverse complement strand
ATGCGTATGATCGGATCGGTGCCTGAAGGCCTGATCAGCACCCATCCGTCCTCATACCAGGTCTTCACACCATCCGTAGTATCAACTTTCATCTGCCCGGTGGTTACCTCTGCCTTAAGTTTTTCCATGATCGCCTTTGGATCATGGCATTCGACCTTTGTTTTTGAGTTAAAATATGTAGGCACGCTCTTTGCCATTTCAGAAAGCTTCTTTCCGCCGGCCATGATCTCCAGCAGCTTGGCGCAGGACATAGCACCATCCCTGCAATACTGATGTTCCGGGAAGATAAGTCCCCCATTGCCTTCGCCGCCAAACACAGCTCCAATTTCCATCATCTTGCGTGCTACGTTGATAGAACCTACGGCAGTCCATATCAGATCCACTCCTGCATCTTTTGCAACATCCAGCATTCTCTGGGAAGAGCTTACGGGGGTCACAAGTGTTCCTTTTTTTTGCTGTAACACGTATTTTGCCATCATTGCGAGCAAAACCTCTTCATCGATGAACTTTCCATTCTCATCGAAGAACACAGCACGATCTGCATCACCATCATGAGCCACTCCCATCTGTGCCTTTTCCTTGATGACAAGTTCTGAGAGCTGTGTAAGCACATCCGGAGTGGGCTCAGGATTGCGCGATGGGAATGTACCATCTGCCTGCGCATTGATAGCGATCACCTCGCAACCCAACTGACGCAGCAGGAAAGGCAAAGTAAGGGAACCGGCTCCACATCCTGTATCCGCTATGACCTTGAACTTCTTCTCTCTGACAACATCTGCATTTATAGCGTTGATTATGCCTTTCATGTAAAGGACATTTGCGTTGGTGTCGTGCCTGAGGTCTCCCGTGTGCTGCCAGGTGGCTGGCTGGAACTCCCTGGAGAAATATATCTTTTCGATCTTTGCTTCGTCTTCCCTGGACATCTCGGTGCCGTCACCAGCTATTAACTTAATACCATTGTATTCCCTGGGGTTATGGGACGCCGTGATAACTATTCCTGCATCGGCGTGGTCCCTTACGTAGTACTGTACTGAAGGGGTAGGGCCAATACCTACATCTATAACTGTGAGCCCGGAAGACAAAGCGCCTGCTATTGCAGCAGATTTCAGCATTTCGCCAGATATACGGGTATCTCTTCCAATGGCAACGGTGCCTTTATTACCCATAAATGTGCCAAGGCTTCTTACAATATCCATTACCATCTGAGGTGTCATATACTCATTAGCTATGCCTCTTACTCCATTTGTTCCGAAAAGTTTCATCATTTATCACCGGTCGCGATGGTTATTATGGCATCGCAGTATTTTATCTTTAGTGGTCTGCGAGGTGTAGATATACATCTTCTGAGATAGACATTAGAGATGTTCCTTGACAAAATGCAACAGATAACGGAAGCTCTTGCTTCAAAGAAGAGCGCGGTGGTGGCATTCTCAGGCGGAGTGGACAGTTCCGTCCTTGCCGCCCTTGCCTGCGAAGCATTGGGGGATCACGCGCTGGCAGTCACTATCAATATGTACTCTCTGCCGGCAGGGGAGCTGCAAATGGCAAAAG
>NZ_JBFXHJ010000087.1:0-7620 GCF_050177135.1 Methanomethylovorans sp. | reverse complement strand
GCATTCTCAGGCGGAGTGGACAGTTCCGTCCTTGCCGCCCTTGCCTGCGAAGCATTGGGGGATCACGCGCTGGCAGTCACTATCAATATGTACTCTCTGCCGGCAGGGGAGCTGCAAATGGCAAAAGGTGTTGCCAGAGAGATCGGGATAAGACACAAAGTAGTGGATTTTGACGAGTTCAATGTACCCGGTTTCGTAGAGAACTCTCCCGACAGGTGTTACCACTGCAAGCGAGCCATTCTTGAAACCCTTTTCAGGGTTGCTGAAGAGGCAGGATATGAAGTTGTGATAGAGGGTACGAACATCACGGAAACGCGAGGTCATCGTCCTGGCATGCAGGCTGTTGCGGAAATGGCTGACCGTGTGATGTCTCCTTTCCTGCAGTTCTCGGTGACCAGAGAGGAGATCAGGCAAATGGCAGGACATATGGGGCTTTCTGTTGCCCGGAAGCCTTCTTCACCGTGTCTTGCATCACGTGTTCCCTACGGTAAGAAGATCACATCTGAGATCATTGCACGAGTGAGGTCTGCAGAGGAATACTTATCAAATATGGGTTTTACTCAATTCAGAATCCGGGACCATGGAGATGTTGCAAGGATAGAGGTAAAGCCTTCCGATCTTCCTGTTGTGCTGCAAAGGAAAGACGATATTGTGAATGAGCTTAAAAGACTCGGGTTTCATTACGTAGCCCTTGATCTCGAAGGTTTCAGGAGTGGAAGCCTGGATGAAACTATCAGCAGGTGATGTTGGCGTCCGGCCTGCCACAGAGCAGGATATGCAGGATATCAAATGCATTGCTTCCACATATTTTCTGGATACGGATGGACTGGAATACAACGATTTTATCGTGGCAACGCTGGAAAACAGGATAATTGGCATTGCCTGCTTCAAGGATACGGAATGTCCTGAACTGCATACCATTGCCGTGCATCCTAATTACAAAGGGAAAGGTATAGGTGCGTTGCTTATCAGGGAAATTGGCTCTACCCTGTGCAAAGGTCAGGAGCGTATATATGTACGGACCACCGCCCCGGGCTTTTTTGAAAAGGTGGGATTCGTAGCTCTGGAAAACAATATGAAAAAGGAATTGTGGACCGATTGTGCAGGTTGCGACAGGTTTAACAACTGTAAACAAGCTGTTATGCGTCTGGAACTGCGGAGAGAAGAATATGCTGACAATGGGAATAATCAACACCTATGATAAGATCAAAGTACTTGATGCTCACTACCGTGCCATCGCCAGGGCAGCTCCCATCTGCCATGCGTTCGGATTTCGACTCGCATTATACGATTTCCCTTTCAATATGACCGCCGAAGAACTTGTGGAATATGTCACCGATAAGACCACCATCGGCGAATCAGGAAAATACCTCCGTCTGCTGCATGAAAAAGGCCACTTCTTTGTTTTCGATCTGCCTAAAAAGGGCTTTCAGCCCCAGTTCGGCTCAGCGGTTGTAACGACCTCGAAGCCTGAAAAGAAACGTTCCATAACTCCCGATGACATTGCGAACGGAATTCTCAGAAAAAGCTCATACCTGCTGCTTGTCGGCCTTGGCAGGAAAGGCCTCCCTAAAGAAATGTTCGAACAGGCTCCCCTTCACCTTGATATCACCTCAGCTGGCATCTCCCTGGAAACCTGCACAGCCATCGGATGCATTCCTGCGTATATAATGGGCATAGTGCATACTAAGCAAAATTCAAAAGCTCAGGCTTAGAGAATGGATAAAATAAGAGGCTTTCAAAGCCTCGGAGAAGGAGTCTTGCGCAGCCAGTCGATATCCGATTGGTACAATTCTCGCAGATCCTTAAGGTCCAGTTTGAGCATTGCCAGACGGCTTACTCCCAAACCCCAGGCAAGGACAGGGTACTTGATACCAAGGGGGTGGGTAACTTCCTTTCTGAATACGCCTGCGCCCCCAAGCTCTACCCAGCCCAGACCTTCAACGTAGACCTCAGGTTCCACACTGGGCTCAGTATATGGGAAATAGCCTGGCCTGAAGCGCACATCCTTGAACCCCATCCTGTGATAGAACTCAGAAAGCAGACCAAGAAGATTGGCAAAGGTCATATCCTTATCCATTACCACACCTTCCAGTTGTTCGAATTCCGGGGTGTGGGTTGGATCGATAGTTTCCCTGCGGTATGCCCTGTCAATGGAGAATGCCTTGACAGGTGCCTCCGGATTATCTGCAAGGTATTTGATCGTCACAGCAGTGGTATGCGTTCTAAGGACATTCTTGCAGGCAATTTCCTCGCTCCACCTGCCTCCCCATCCTTTTGAGTCAAGCTCTCCTCCATGCTCATGCATAGCACATACCTTGTCTTTGTACTCCTCTGGAAGTTCTGAGGTTTCTTTGAGGTGGAAAGTATCCTGCATTTCCCTTGCAGGGTGGTCCTGTGGCTGGAACAGGGCATCGAAGTTCCAGAAAGAGCTCTGTACTATATCTCCTTTTATTTCAGTGAAACCCATTTCCAGAAAGATCTGGCGCATCTGGTCGATAAGGCGCTGATAAGGATGTATCTTAGCCCCATATACAATACGGGGTGGTGTATGAATATTATAAGGTCGGAACTTTTTCTCTTTCCATTCTCCACTCTTGATCATCTCGGAAGTAAGCTGAGCAACCTCTTCTTCCAGAGTGATACCTTCCCGCACAAGTTCCTCACCACTGGCAGTGATCCGGAAGGTCCGCAGTTTTTTCTCGTTCTTGTTCACCAGCTTGCGTTTTATGAGTTCCTGGATAATAGCGTTGTCAACTCCCAGCTGTTCAGGCGTTACCTCCCCACTGCTCAAATTAGTAAGGGCTTTTTCATCATCACCGATGTCAGCTTTACCCGAAGGGATCACATTTCCCTGCTCTATATTTGCCCATCCCTTGCGGCGAAGCCATCCTGTAGCGATGCTCACTATTTTAGGTGATACTTTTCCCTTCAGCTCTTCCAGAGAAGTCGGGCCAGACACGGCTACGATCATTTGCCTCTCGGGAAGGCCAGAACTTGCATACTCTTCGCCTTCGGAGGTCAGGCTGTAAGTTTCTATAACCTGTTCCAACACATCAGCAAGTCCTTTCTCCTGCAGCATAAAGGCAGACTGGATAACTGTTTCGACCTTCAGTCCGGAGATCTGCGCAAGTTCTGCAGGGGTCAAATTACCTTGCTTCCCCAGACCTATCAGAACAACTTTCTCGTTAGTGGTTAGATTATACTGGTGGTTCATTGTCACACCTGGTCTAAGCTATCATTGAATTCATAAGCAATATTCATCAAGTCTTTCCCTGGCAAGCTCTCTTTTCTCCTGGTGATCCTTCAGGAACTTTTCCATTCTTTCAGCAGCCAGGTTCTTACAACTGCCGCAGGTTCTCTGTCCTGTGACACATTCCTCACGTATCTGCAAAAGCTCCTGATCATCTTCCATGAGATGGAAAAGCAAAAGCTCGTAGACAGAGCATTTATCAGGTTCTCCGCCCAATTTCTTTTGCTCCTCAAGGCTAATGCGGCCTCCGGTCTTTGCACGTTTTACCTTTTTTGCACCTTCTTTTGGGTCATCGAGAAGAGCTATATGGCTTTCAGGGATACTGCTTGACATCTTCCCACCCTGTAGACCGGACATGAAACGATGATAAGTGGCTGCCGGCGGGACAAATGCATAACCTCCATAATGAAGCTCAACATCCCTTACCGTCTTTAACAATTCTTCAAAGTTGTCAGCATCAAGAACATCCAGATGGCCTTCAAAAAGTTTTGTGCTGCCGGAGATCATATCATGCAATTCTTCCAGTGCTCCCTGGGGAGCTGCTTTACTGCGTATGCTAAAATAATGATTTCCGTCTTTATCCTCTCTGCCTTCGATTTTGAACATGTTCATCTTATGGCCAAGTCCGCGGGTAAGACGGATATGCGGATCCTGGTCAGCACCTACAGGTATAACGGTCGGCTTTGGTCCGCCGTACTCCTCAAGCTGAGGATGAAGGATATCAGCACTCTGCGTTACTGCACTTACCATATGGGAAACACTTGTTTCTCCGGTGAATCCGTAGATGGCACTTAATTCTGAATAATTTACCTTGGAGCCGAGTTCAAAAGAAAGGTCCTTCACATTATCTGAAGTGGACTGGAAATAAATGTGTCCATGAGGTTCAAAACCAAGGGCAATGAGGCTTAATATGTACTCATTGATGCCTGTATCCCTGCATTTATCCCATGAGATCCCTCTTACGGAATGTGCTTCGCGGTCAGCTATTCCCACAAAAGCATCGGCTCCTTTCTGCTGATGCCATATTATCTCTTCCATAACCATCTTGTGTCCAAGATGTATTCTGCCGGATGGCATGAATCCACTCATTACGGCAAAAGGTTCTTTTTTATTCATAGCATCAAGCACATGCTCATAACTGCGATGGCCGAAGATCACTTTTCTGCGCATTAGCCTGTGAGGATCCTCTATGCGGGAATATAAGTCATCGAACGGCATTATACCAAATTCCTCAAATAATTTGGAATAATCTTCGATATTCGTTGAGCTCCATGGATCGATTTTTACATTCATGAGGGATCTAGGTCCTGTTTATGTTAATATCTATCATATGCCCCTGGCTACCTGGCAATAGTAGAAACACGTAGTTATATGTAAATGTTCTTGTTGTGGATGGAGATCATCTGGGTTCTTTTTCCAGCAACCTGAAATCATATGGTGCTGACTCTTCCTTGGGTATACTTCTCACCAGTTCAAGGAATGCAGGTTCATGCATTTTGCAGGTATAACGCTCTCGCCTGTAATGTGAACTTTTACGTATCCTTTTCCATATGGTCTTCAGTGACTCTTCACGGACGTTACCATAGCTGAACGGAATATACGGACATGGTTTCACTGAGCCTTCAACACATAGGTGTAGCCAGCGCTGGCCAGCCATGCATCCCAGCATACGGCCTTCAAAATAAGTATTTGCGAATATACGCGGACCATCCTTTGAGGAGTTGATACGCTGATACATATCCAGGATCTCTTTACGCTGCAGATCGGAAAGTATCGGATCTTCCGGTTTCTTGGGGATACTTTCCCACAAGGAGAATTCATGCACTCCCAGAGATGCTGCCATTTCATACATTGCAGGCAGTTCTTCTATGTTCCGGGGAGATACATGGGTGCACATTGTGACCAGCAGCCCGGCATCAAGTCCCATTTTCATAGCAGAGGTGGCCTTTTCAAAAGCGCCTTCAAGCCTGCGAACTTCATCATGTTTTTGTGGTTCAGTGGAATAAATGCTCACCAGCAGATTGTACAAACCTGCTTCTTTCAGTCTTCTTGCGGCCTCTGGGGTCATTTCAGTACCTGGAGTATACATATTGACAATGGCACGCTCTTTATCAACATATTCAATAAGCTCAAATATATCCTCCCTAAGCATGGGGTCCCCTTCAGTAAAAGTGATTATGAAAGCCCCCATGTCCAGTGCTTCATCAATTACTTTTTTCACTGCGGAAGTGTCAAGTTCGCCTTCTCCGCCACTTATAACACAATGGGCACACTGGCACTTACATTTGCGCGTGATCTCAAAAGATACGGTCTCTGGTACATATCTGCCAAGTGCGGTCTGTATCTCGGCAAGCAACAATCTGTTGAAAGCTTTGCTGGGGATAGGTGGAAGCCATGTGGAAGCAACAATATGATCTTCCTTTACAAGAGCTGGTTTTTCTTCCTTGAGGCGGGAGTTGATCCTGTCCAGAAAAGGAGTGCATGGCCTTTTGAGCCCCCCTTTTGCCTCCAGTTTGACAAAAGCCCCATTCTTATGTAATTTAATGGTGAGTCCTGGAATAGATACAAGAGTGATGTCAGCTTCAGGACCTTCTGAAGGATGTTCAGCGGAATTCATTGATATTCTCCTTTTTTTGGGGAGCACTGCAGAAAATGTCTGCTTTCTCACTTAGAAGGGATCCATGGGGATCAACAACCAGCCCTGCATCAGTGATCCTATACTGGTGAATGGATTCGTCGTGTTTGACCCCTCTCATTTTAAGGATCTCTATAAAGCGTATCCTTTCATTTCCGATCCTTGACATATTAAGGGAAATAACACCCTCTGCAAGATACTCCTCCACATTGAAAGTATCTTGCACATATTTATCTTCACTTGAGATAAGGGTTGTGCAGTACAGGTTCTCTATATTCTTTATAAATTCCAACAACATGAATCTGATGTTGACCGGATCCTGCGATATTTTCAGTGTTGTGATGGAATCAATGAACAGGCGCTTTGCACCGATCTGCTGTACATTCTGATATATCTGATTAAGGACGCCTTCAAGTGTCATTTCTTCAGCATCTACCTTTTCATCGGTCATCGATCGCTTTATGTATCTGCTATACTTAAGGGGATCAGCCCGGATGATCCTTAGCTTGTTCTCTTTTACCAGCCTTTCAAGATCCCAGCTATGCCGCCACATATTGCGCATTATTCTGGCGGGGGACTCGTCAAAAGTGACATAAACACCAGCCTCATTGTATCTGGTGATACCCTCATAAAGATACTGTATTCCAAAAGTAGACTTGCCTGCTCCCGGTCCCCCTGTAAGCAGGATCACATCATCTTCGATAAAGCCGCCTTCGATCAGTTCATCAAAACCAGGTATTCCAGTAGGAACTCTCATAAAAGGACCTTCAAGCAGTGTTGGATAGTAAATTATATTTCATGTTATATAATCTACTATTCCTGTATGCTGTCTATGCCCTTTAAACCCTTTCTGCAAAAGCCAGATTTCCACTGATCCTCTTGATCCTGGCTTTAACAGTTTGTCCTTTTGAAGTGTTCGGAACGAATATAGTGTATTTGGATAATTTAGCTATCCCGTCGCCTTTCGAACCGACGGAATCTATCATCAGTTCATATTCCTTTCCTTCTTCGATCTCATCTTTTGGGGCCTGAGCTACTGCACGTCTCTTTTTGACCGGTCTGTGGCCACCACATGCCGAACATCTGAGCATTAGCACCCTGTCGACCTTGACAAGTTGCGTATCCGGACGACCACATTCAGAACAGATGACATACTCCTCAACATAGGCGTCGATGTTGGATTTTAGCATCTCTTTAGTGAAACGTCCCTGGAATACAGCTCTGCTTCCTTCGATCTTGCCCGCAGTACCTAGTTCCCGGGTCAGGTACTTCATCAAGTGGTCCGGGTCCCTGTTGAATACATCCGCTATGTTGCCAAAATTGTCAAGGATGGTAGTTTTTCCTTCAACCAATACCCTGGGTTCGGGGACCACAAAACGTTCACCAGTGGTTTCCATGTCAGGCAGGTCGGCCAACGCGCGGTCAAGCAACTTTTCATAGCTATCCATGTCTAATACCTCAGGAACACCGGATATAAAGACTTACTGTACAAGTTCCAGTCCCTGGTCTATTACTATTCTCACAGGTGTGGGAAGCTTCTGACCTGCACGCCTAAGTGCATCCTTAGCGACAACATAATTCTCTTTGTTCACGGATACTGTGAAGACCTTCTGGCCGGCAGACACCCTTGCAGCGGTTCCTACGTTCTTCCCGTAGGCACCTCTCATACCGCTTGATACACGGTCTGCACCGGCGCCCGTTGCCTGCTTGTTCTCTCTTAGAACCTCATGGG
>NZ_JBFXHJ010000086.1:0-9527 GCF_050177135.1 Methanomethylovorans sp. | reverse complement strand
ACCCTCGCCGGCACCGACTTCCAGACCTCACATAGCCTATACTGGGTGCTTTGCGTTACCGAAGAGCATGTCGTCGGCCTAGCTGTATGCCATTTCAGTGTATCTTTTTACTGTCATTATTGTCACCTCATTTAGTGCATGTGGAAGTGTTCCTTCAGCTGCTTCAAGCTCTTTCCTGCAAGGATCATATCTGCCATCTGTGGGGCATTTGCGGCTTCCTCACCATAGACACCAAGCTCATATGTGACTACGAAGTCCTGGTTCACAGCTCCGCCACCACACTGGAATGGTACCTTTATGCCAGCTTCAAGGAGCCTGTCGTTTACTTCCTTAAAGGCATACATTGTTGTTGTCATGAGTGCTGTACCTGTGAGCATCATTGGCTTCTCTTTCTTGACAGCTGCAATGACCTCATCTACTGGGACATCACGGCCAAGGTCTACTACTGCATAGCCTGCTGCTCTTAACAGGGCTGCAACAATAGTCTTACCGATGTCGTGAACGTCACCCTCTGCAACGTGGCAGACGATCGTACCCTTTGGAGTTGGGGCTGAACCGGATTTCTCCTTACAGTATTCGATACCTGCAAGCATTGCGTCTGCAGACATCATGACGTTTGGCAGGAAAATGACACCCTGGTCATACAGGTCAGTGACGATCTTCATGCCTGGCATCAGTACATCGTCAATCATTTTGATTGGGTTTGCACCGGCAGCCACTGCTTTCTTGAGGCCTTCGACGACATCGTCCTCTTCACCCTCGAAGATTGCCTTGGATATTGACTTTGCTGGCTCAGCTTTTGGATATTTCTCAGCGGCCATGTCCTCAGGTGTCTGTGCTTTCTCCTTCTGCACATTGTACCTAATTAGTATTTTACTGGGGTCTAAATCCATTTATTTACCTCCTTATTGTTTCATGTTGCACGCATAAATGCACTGCAACTTAAACATGTGGCAGTCAGATAACAGGCAGATGAAGTTGTAATGAGATCTCTCCCCTTACACCTAACACCTTCTACCTGTTCTCCTTTCTTTCCACACAAGCAAGTACAATTACTGCACATATAAGTATTGCGGTTAAAGCCTCTTTTGCAGCCACATTTTAATCGATTATACCGGATAATTTTAATAAAAATCTATTTTTTAAAATGTAGTAATACTTTAGCATTGCTTAATGAAAATAAGAGTTAAAGAAACGCTGAAACACATTTTACTGCACCTAATACACTAGATTCTGATTTAAAGCCGATAATAGAACTTTTAGTAAATAAAAAGCTTTGAAACCCTCTATTTGAATAGTAATAGAAATATCCCAGTAAACAGATATATCGCATATAAACTGGCTCAGATTTATTTATATACCAAATTATCAACAGCATGCTTAGACACAAAACTTGTTTTGTTTTTTAAGAAAAAAAAGAGAGTATTGTTAAATCTAATTTAGTTTGTTAAAAACCGCTTTACCAAAAGAAATATATAGGACATTTTACTGGCAGAGAGTTTTTTGATAAAAAAAGGACCCATCCAATAGAGCAAAACGTATAAATACATGCACAATTCCGCTTAGTCTTAAAAAGAATTAAAGAAGTAGAGATAGATGATCTTTGCAGCGGTCTGAGAACATTATAAGCGCAAAGAAATGTTATGTTCATGCTTTCCGCTCTTTTTATGGACATCTATACCTTTTAATGCAAATGCTTCGACAACACTGGAATCAACTATATCTATCAAAGCCATTTTATCAATATTGGAAACTGCAGACAATATCTTGAACCTGGGCACCTCGGTCTTTGAACTTATAAGTTCCATGATCGGTTCCTCGTAATAGGCCGTAATGTTCATTTTCACGGTCTCGCTACCATTTTCAAGGAACATCTTAATGTGACCCACAAACTCAGGACTGTGTTCCAGAACCCTGGATTTGATCAATCCCATTGTTTCCAGTACAACTGTCTTGGCAACATCCGGAAGTATATTCCCGCCATCCACAATGAACTCTGTTGCATAACTGCTGATCCCTGAAGCTTCTATGGAATCCATGCTCTCATCAACTGACTGTTCCCCTTCCAATGCTTGTAGTTCCGGGCTAACGGTTCTAAGCTCACCTGTAATCTTTCCAGCTGTATCTTCTTCTAAGATCAGTCTGATAAAATTGTACCAATGTTCATCCTGCAGCTTTGTAGAAAGCTGGATAACACTTGCCTTTGGATTAAGCTGCTGCACCGAGGCTTCTACAATAGGTATCTGACGTGGTTCCATAAGGTCGATCTTATTGATCCCCAAAACCTCTGCATCAATGATCTGCCTCATAGAGAAATGTTTTACCTCCTTCATGAGCTGCTTGAACCTGCTTCCATCTATGAGTGTGACCAACGGTGCAACCACCGTTCCTCTCAGGTCCATCAGATTTATCTCATTTTTGATCACCTGGGGAAAAGCTATACCAGTTGGTTCAATTAGCAAAATATCCGGCTGAAAATCCTTCATGAGCAGAGAGATAGTGATCTTCATGTTCACCTTAAGACTGCAACAGATGCATCCACTGGTAAGTTCAGTGGTATCCAACCCGTATTTTGAAATAACATCTCCATCGATCCCGATCTCACCGATCTCGTTTACGATGATAGCGACCTTTTTACCCTGCGCGCTGAGTTCTGTACCAAGTCTTATGATTGTAGAGGTCTTACCACTGCCCAGAAATCCACCTATAACTATTACTCTCATTGGAATACCTTCCATAAAAAAGAAAAAAGGAGAATCATATCTCCATTACCTTCAGGTTCTTCCACTGGAATTGGTCAGGCGGGCATGCCCTGATGCACCTCTTGCAATTTGAGCCATCACAAAGGTCAGACCTTATCATCACAACTCCTTCATCGTCTATGGAAATAGCATCTGTCGGGCAGACCTTTATACATTTCTTGCACTCCGGGCAGTCCACTTTCATTGTGAGATAAGTGCCCACCTGTTCCAGCACTTCAAGACCCTCCTCTCCCAGCACAGGTATATCCCTCTGCACACGCCTGTCCACTTTGACCGTCTTTGAAGCCTCTTCTATGATAGGCAAGCCTTTTTTCTTGAGTATCTTCTGAAGCATCTTGAAAGGCATGCCTTCGGTCCAGTAGGATATTTCCTGGATATATGCGTCCTTGAATGCCGGGTCTGTTGCGAACATCACATGATTGCTCAGGATCTTCCTTGCGATGTCCTGCAGTTCCCAGAGCCTCTCTTCTGAAAGCAGTATCTCTCTGGCAACAGAAAGTGAAGTGTTACCAATTTGTATCACTTCGTCCACATTAAAGGGCACCATGCCTACATGATGAGCCTTGACAGCATCCATATATGTTCCTGCGGCACCGGACATGTATGCTTTGCGTATATCGCTTACTTCGATACCTGCAGCCTTACAGAGAGCAAGGTGGCCAGCACGAAGAGCACCCATGGCAAGTCCTGCTTCGCTCACATCCTGCTCAAAGAACTTTACCTTGTCCTGCAAATGCAGGATATGGTCGGGAGTATTGATCTTGGGCAGTTGTATTACCCCGTTCTTCATACCAGCATCAACGACCGCTATAACACCAGTTCCTGTTATACCCTTGGCTTTAAGCGGATGATCTTCAACAACCTCGCCATTCTTTGGGTCTACGAGTTTTGCTTTTGTAGTGTTCATTTCTTCGTCAAGCACATAGTTCCTTAGATTACCATTCTCGAACTCCACATCAGATATCACAAAGGGAGAAGCAAGCTTGCCATGCGCTATCTGCTGACCTTCAAGCGCAGGGCCTGCTGCAGCAGAACCAGTGTAGATGGTACCATTAACGATCAGAGCCATCTCGGCATTAGTTCCATAGTCAGTAGCGATGGCAATATCAGTGGTTTCCAGGAAACCGGATTTAATGATCAGAGCGAGAGCATCCGCACCTATTTCATGCTTTATGGCCGGAGGAATCCTCAAAGTTGCATTCGGATAGACCTCAAGACCAGGTATATCACTGCAATTTAAGATAGCTGCATCTCTTTTTTGCTCTTTGATGTTCAGTTTTTCCTTTTTCCTTTCACCGGCGTATGCAAGGTCATCAATGGGTATACCCTGGAAAATAGACAACTGAATAGGATTACCGCAAATAGCCAACCGTTCGAGTTCTTCAGGTTTGATCCCAAGCTGCTCTATGACCTTCCTTACGGCATTCACATGAAGCCCGTGCGCAAGATCCTGTCCATAGTTAATGGCAAAATCCAGATGGTCCATGATGTTTGCGCCTGGCAGAGGATTTCTCAGCGTAATAACTGTCTTTTTTATTTCCCCTGAATCAAGATCGACCTTCTGTGCACGGATCCCGCTGGTTCCTATATCTACTGCAACACCTAGTCTCATTTTTACTCCTCTGGATATGTGTTCTTAATAAATTATGTATCTTCTCGTAGAGAACTATATATTCTTTTACATCACATCCTAGAAAAAACATGCGGGTTTGTTTTCTCTGCCGAAGAAAAAGTTAATATATTAAGACTACTGCCATATCCTGTCAGTAACTGCATACTTTAATATAGTATGAACGTCAAGCCTGCTGGATTCCGGGAAACTAAAAAACTTAGCTTTTTTCAATTAGTTTGGATCCCTTATCAGTGAGCACATATTGCACGGTTCCAAAACCAGTGGGACATGCATTGCATGAAGAGCATGAACCACATTCCTGAGAAATGGCATTATCTGCCTTTCTGATATAGCCCATCTGTTCCACTGTCCTGATCCTGTCTTTTAACTGTTGTCCTGACATACCCATGATACCAGCAGTTTCGTTCAGTGACATCCTTTCAACAAACATATGCCTTAATAACTCAGAGATCATGTAAATTACCTAGTTTACTTGTTCATGGCCCTGAATTCTTTTCTCCATATAAGGTATCCGCATAATGGCAGTATCCCGAGATATATTCCAGGCCTAAGATCATATAAAAGATCCCAGCCGTTAGTTTCCGGACCATTCAACAAAAATGAATCCATCCAATTACCGGCCATCACAAGCACGTAAACTGTTGCAAATAGTAGTGAGATCAGTATGCCTACATATATATAAGCAATGCCTTCGTTCAATCCGCTTCTTAGTTCCATCAGACCATAAATGAAGATACTGCCAATAAGCACCAGTATCAAACTACCTATCAGATCCGAAGGTGCAAAGAGTATCCCAATAAGACCATTTTCAGAGGATATCACCGGAAACAGATCCAACATAGTGGATAAACTGAAAACGAACTGGACACTTCCTGCCAGCAGATACAGGAAGCCGGCAAGGAATGCGAAAAACATCTTTTCTTTTGATCGGCCCGAATATTGTTCCATAGACATCCCTCAATTAAGCAGCTTTCCTCCCTGGAAAACTATAAAGGCCAACAGCCAGGCAACGGCTAACCCATAAGCTACGGAAAAAGCAGTCCATTTCCATGAACCAGTTTCTTTTTTTATGATCCCTACCACTGCTATGCAGGGCATATACAGCAGACTGAAAACCATCAGGCTCAGTGCTGTGATACCATACATGTTCGGATCAGCAAGCAAGCTGTCCGTCAGGGCAAACTGGTCATCACCAACCCCATATAGAACCCCAAGAGATGCAACAACTATCTCCTTGGCCACGAAGCCGAATAACAGGGACACAGAGATCTTCCAGTCAAAGCCAAGAGGACCAAGAAGAGGCTGAATGGCATGCCCTATAATGCCTATAAAACTGTCCTCGCTGCCATATTCAACTCCCCATGGCAAGGCAGCCAGCAGCCATATAACTACAGAACCCCCCAGGATTATAGTTCCGGCTTTTCTAATGTACATCGAACCGTTGTCCCACATATGACGTATACTGCTCTTTAAAGTTGGGACCCTGTATGGCGGAAGCTCCAGGATGAATGGGGCCGGATGACCTTTAAGAGTGGTAGTGCGCAATAGCTTTGCAGAGGCTACAGCTACAAGAATCCCCAACAGATATATGCAAAAGATAACAGTTCCGGCATTTTTACTGAAAAAAGTACCTGCAAACAGTATATAGATAGGCAACCTTGCCCCGCAGGAAATAAAAGGGACCACCATGATGGTAGCCATACGGTCCATTCTGTCCTCTATGCTACGAGTTGCCATAATAGCAGGTACGTTGCATCCAAACCCAAGTAGCATGGGGATAAAGGACTTGCCCTGCAATCCGATCTTGTACATGACCCTGTCCACAATAAAAGCTGCTCTGGCCAGATAGCCGCTATCCTCAAGCATAGAAAGCAGGAAGAAAAGGATGAAGATGTTGGGTATGAACGAGAACACTGATCCTACACCTCCAATAATACCTTCTCCCACCAACGATGCAAGCCAATCCGGATGAATGTGAACTGCTGCCACTTCCCCTAACCATATAAAGATCATTTCAATAATGGTCATAAAGGGATTGGCAAAACTGAAAGTAAGCTCAAAGGCACCCCACATAAGAGCCAGGAATATAGGAATACCCAGATACTTATTGGTCATGACACGGTCGATCATATCCGAAGTGGTCATACGCGTCATACAGCGTTCGCACATCTGAGGGAACATGGCACTTATGATCTCATACCTTTTATCTGCCATCAGAGCTTCATATCCTTCAATGTCCAGGCTTGCAAGGATGCTTTTAATCTCTGGGGCTATACTACTTCCGGCGATCTTACGAAGGATGTTCTCATCTCCATCCAAGAGCCTTACAGCCAGCCACCTCAGAGGATACCTTGAGGCAAGTTCCTTGTCCTGAGAAAGCACCTTCTCTATCTCTATTATCCTGGATTCGATCTCATCGCCATAACCTATTTCCCGAGCATGATGGTTTTCCTTTTGCTTTTCAGCTATCACCGTGTCCAAAAGTTCAGATATACCTACGTCATCGCTTGCGATGGTACGGACTACCGGCATAGCAAGGATCTTCTCCATTTTCTCTACATGCAACTTGTCCCCTCTTTCTTCTGCGAGATCATACATATTGAGGGCGATGATCATCTTTGAACCAAGTTCCATGAGCTGCGTGGTCAGATACAGATTTCTTTCGATATTGGTAGCATCCACTATCTGGACCACTACATCGGGCTTTTCATCAACAATGAAGTCCCTGGCTACAACCTCATCCAGAGAATAAGCAGTAAGGCTGTAAGTTCCGGGAAGGTCAATGACCTCGATTTCATATCCTTTGTAGATCTTAAGACCGCTTTTCTTTTCAACTGTCACACCCGGCCAGTTTCCCACATGCTGCCTGGAACCGGTAATCACATTGAAAAGTGTGGTCTTGCCCACATTAGGATTACCTGTAAGAGCTACTCTTATCCTGTTATCTGCCATTGTTTCCCCACCATAGATCGATAGAAACACACGGAAAGGCACTATTTGGCCTCATATAAAATATCCTGCTGTCCGATATTATGCAATGGTCTCTACCACAATGTTCGCAGCTTCTTGCTTTCTCATGGACAGACTGTAACCTTTGATACGGAACTCGATGGGATCACCCAAAGGTGCAGTCCTCACCACTTCTATTTCCGAACCCGGGACCATTCCCATGTCCATAAGCTTCCTTCTTACCGTACCTTTGGCAAGAACTTTGATTATTCTTGCCTTTTCCCCTGGTCGAAGATCATTAAGTGTACTTTCCACCATTATATGTCCCTTTTTTACAAAACTGCTATTTTTGAGCATTAAACAGGATTTTAGATATATAGCAATTTCGGATTAGCTAATTTGTTTAAGTACACAAAAATCATTATAAATAAAGCAGATATCTATAGAAGGCAAGAACAGAGAGTAGTCCTTAACATCTCATTTCTGGCTTGCCTTGTGATCTTTTCCATGAACCGGACACTCGCCCCTGGAAGAAAGTGTGCAATCTATATTTTCACCGGTCTCATAGAAGTATTTAAAATGATCAAGGCATAAAGGCAATTCCTGATTGAAGTTCATATATTCCACGAACTTTGTGAGTCTGTCGAAGGTTTGAGGAGTAAGTATGTGCTCTATCCTGCATGCGTCATGGTTGGCTATTTCTTCATCAAGGCCGATGATCAGCAGGAAATCCCGGATAGTGCTATGTTTTTCCATTGTTTTCTTTGCTATCCTTTCTCCTTCAGCGGTGAGTGTGACACCACCATACTTCTCATAATTGATGTACCCCATTTTAGTGAGCTTCTTGAACATACCAGTGACACTGGGAGAACTGAGATCCAGTTCTCTGGATACATCTTTTACCTGAGCATAACCTTTCTTTTCGATTATTTTCTCAATTGTCTTCAAATAGTCTTCAGTTCTTTCAGTGGTTTCAGTGGTCATGTGGCATACCTTGCCTAGATAAGCTAATAACGTTTGGAATGAGAGTTACATTACTATTTAAGTGTAGCGATTTGTTTATATACTGACCAGAAAGGAGAATATATTTACTGGAAACAGATTTATGGTGCACTCTTCCCAAAAGCATTTATTAAAACTCACTGGAACCGAAACCGAGGATCATCCGTTCAGATACTTTTCAAGCCTGTCCATACCTTCTGCGATATTTTCGATACTATTAGCATACGAAAATCGTAGATAACCTTCAGCCCCTTCACCAAAATCAATGCCTGGAGTCACAGCAACTCCTGCTTCTTCCAGGATCCTCCAGCTAAGTTCCAGTGAACTTGCCCCATACTGCCTCGCATCTGCCAGTATATAATAAGCACCCATAGGCTCTGCTCTTACATTCAGTCCTATTTTTCTTATCCTCTCGAGCATGTAGCGCCTGCGTTTGTCATAGGTTCTGACCATCTCAAGAACCTGCTCCTGAGGACCGTTGAGCGCAGCCACACCTGCATGCTGAACAAAAGAGTTGGTAGATATGAAGAAGTTCTGCTGTATCTTCTGCAATGTGCGTACATACTGTTTGGGGGATATCAAATACCCTAATCGCCAGCCAGTCATTGCATACAGTTTTGAAAAACCGTTGAGAACAAAAGCATTATCGGTATATTCAAGTATAGTGTGATCCTCACCCTCATAGACCAGTCCCTGGTAGATCTCATCAGATATAATGGGCACATCCCCGGCAATCACTGCAAGCTCCATAAGCTGCTTTGCAGTCATCACCTGCCCCGTAGGATTGCAGGGAGAATTTACAAGTATGGCTTTTGTTTTGGAATTTATGGCCTTGCAGACTTCAGATGGCTCCAGGATGAATCCGCCTTCTTCTTTAGTATAGATGAAACGAGGGCTGGCCTGCATCGCCCTGACAAAGTTAGGATAACACGCATAATGCGGGTTCGACATGATTACCTCGTCCCCCTGCTCTAACAGAGCTATGAAGAGCAACAACAGACCTGGACTTGTTCCCGAGGTCACAATGATCTGTCCGGGATCAATGTCCAGCTCGAATTTCCTGTTATAATTGTCAGCTATAGCCTTGCGCAGTTGAGGGATACCCTGGCTGTGAGTATATTTAGTTTCACCTGCGCACATAGCTTCAGAAGCCGCCTCACATATATGTGGCGCTGTGGTAA
>NZ_JBFXHJ010000085.1:0-9641 GCF_050177135.1 Methanomethylovorans sp. | reverse complement strand
CCTTGATCAGAGCATTGAGGGCAGGACCGGAAGTGTCTTTGAAGGGATCACCTACGGTGTCACCTACAACTGCAGCCTTGTGTGCATCAGAGCCTTTTCCACCAAAGTTTCCATCCTCTATGTACTTCTTGGCATTATCCCAGGCTCCTCCGCCGTTATCCATTGTAAGTGCAAGCAGCAAACCTGCAACAATAAGGCCTATGAGCAGTCCGCCAAGAGCAGATGGACCAAGTAAAAGGCCTACTGCAAGCGGAACTACTATTGCAAGGAAACCAGGGATGGCCATTTCACGGATGGCTGCAGCGGTCACAATGTCCACACACTTCCCGTATTCCGGTTTTGCTGTCCCTTCCATGATACCGGGAATCTCTCTGAACTGACGGCGTACTTCATCGACTATCTTGACAGCTGCCTTACCTACTGCCTGCATAGTGACAGCTGTGAAAAGGAAAGGTAACAGTCCGCCAATGAAGAGACCTACGAGCACTACTGGCTCATCCAGGCTCAGGTTGAGGGAAGCACCAGCAGGTGAAACCTTGTGCTTGTAATCTGCGAACAAGGCAAGAGCACCCAAAGCCGCAGAACCGATCGCATAACCTTTTGTAACAGCCTTTGTGGTGTTACCTACTGCATCCAGGGCATCGGTGACCTTACGCACGCTTGAAGGCATGCCTGCCATTTCAGCTATACCGCCTGCATTATCGGTGATGGGGCCATAGGAGTCAAGTGCAACGATTATACCGGTCGTGGAGAGCATTGCTGCAGCTGCAATGGCTATACCATATAACCCGACTTCAGGATCTGCCATGCCTCCCACAACAAAGTAAGAAGCAAGTATACCGAGGACGATTGTTACCACAGGCAGAGCAGTACTCTCAAAACCAATGGCAAGGCCAGAGATAACGTTAGTTCCTGCACCGGTCTTTGAAGACTCGGCAATTGTCTTCACAGGGCGGAATTTCGTAGAAGTGTAATATTCGGTGATAACCACCATGAAGACCATGATCACTATGCCCACTACAGCAGCAAGATAGATCCTCATATCATTCATCAGTGAATTGGTGATGAAGTAGAAGAATACAAGACTGATGATAGCGGAGCCTGCAACACCTTTGTACAATGCTTTCATTATTTTGCCGTCAGCTCCTATCTTTACGAAGAAGACCGATATGATGGAAGCGATAATGGCGGACGAACCCAGCATAAGGGGATACAGGATAGCATTGGGATATTTGTCAATTACAAGTGAACCAAGCAGCATTGAAGCGAGCACAGTGACCACATAAGTTTCGAACAGGTCTGCTCCCATACCGGCACAGTCACCTACATTGTCTCCTACGTTGTCGGCAATAACAGCAGCGTTGCGAGGGTCATCTTCAGGGATACCTGCTTCGATCTTACCCACAAGGTCTGCACCTACATCAGCTGCCTTTGTGAATATACCGCCGCCAACCCTGGCGAACAGGCTGATAAGACTGGCACCGAAACCGAAACCTACTACAAGGTCTACATCGCCATAAAGTATGTAAAATCCGCTGGTACCGAGCAAGGCAAGTCCGACCACTGCAAGACCTGTGACAGCTCCACCACGAAATGCCACATGCATTGCTTTTTGCAGACCACCGGCAGCAGCATGAGCTGTTCTGACATTTGCTCTGACAGATACGTTCATCCCTATGTACCCTGCAATAGCAGAACTAATGGCACCCACCAGGAAACCGATGGCGATCTTATCTCCTTCCGGCAGCAGTGTGTATATAAGGGCTGCCAGAATTATTGCCACAATAGCTATTGTTTTGTACTGACGATTCAGATAAGCCATTGCACCTTCCTGTATGGCAGCTGATATTTTCTGCATCTCCTTTGATCCAGTGCCTTCTTTCAGGACACTGCTTGCAAAGAAGCCAGCGAATATCAGACTGACAAGACCGGCAAGAGGTGCCAGGTAATATAAAACATCCATTATGTAACTCCTCAATTTGTCTTTGGTTCTGATTTATGTATAAGTATCATATTAGATAAGCTGTGTTCACAGCTCATGTATAAATGAGACTGGCTCGCGCTAATATTCTTCAATACTATATAAAAAGTTGGTTATGATCTTAAGCTCCGGATAATATCTTGATCCACTTAAAGTTATGTTCCTCCTCCCATCTGCATCATATCGAACTCAATGGAATCCGGGACCTCCACGGAGAATACAATAACATTGCATCTTAATCTCCTTGCTACCGTAATGGCATTCTCCTGTTCGTGTGTGAGTTTTCCGTCATGGCTGGCAATGCAGAACATTTTTCTTCCGCCTTCGTACTTCACCATAAAATCAAAATACTGTGCATAATCCCTCAGGAACTCTACCAGAAGCGATAGCTCCTCCCAGGTGTCACACATATGTATCCCTTTGGTGGCCGAATTCTCTACATACCAATCCTTGCTCATATATGGGTACTTGTCGTATTGTTCCTTTATTTCCTCAAAGGCTTTCATAACCTTTTGCAGATCTTTTTTCAGATTGACCCATTTCCATTTCTGCTCGGAAAAATGACGCGCAGCTACTATTGCAACTATGGCATCCTTATCTTCTTGTTGAAGTATCATGGTAACACCTAGAATTCATCATCCTGTGCATAACTCCTATTTAACTTTAAGGCGATCTCAGCTTTTTTAAGCTCCCTTCCGAGATAGCCGGCATGTTCCAGAGTAGATACAAGTTGCATATCAATAAGGGTATCCAGTACAGCTTTTGCATTGGTGCCCACTATCGCAGAAGTTTCATGCTCTGCAACTATCAAGCCTTTACTAGTTCTTTCTTCATCAGGCATGATCCCTATCCTCACACTTCCGGCCGGATCGATCTTCCACATCCTGCGCTCTTTAGCTTTCCTGAACTCGGAAGGCATAACTGCATCGGTCCGCCTCCTTTTTTCTTTAAGCTCTATGAGGTCTATGCCTAGGTCCTTTGGGGAACTCTGTCTTTCCGTGGCAAGTATCATCATTTGAGAGGCGACCTTTAATTCTCTTATCGATCCCTGGGCCTTGTAACTGTACTCAGGAGTGAAAAGTATGCTTGCACCCACTTCTGCTGCTATGCCGCAAAGGGTCGCATTTACCCCATGGGAGTCAACATCAAGAAGTTCAGTTACGTTCCCTGCTCCAAAGAAAACAGGAATTTCAGGGAACAATTTATGGAATTCATAGTATCGCACAATGGAACTGGCTATGCCGTGGCCAATGGGGTCAAGCACAGGGTCTGCAATGATCTTCCGGATACCCATTTCTTTTGTCTTTTTGATATTTTTAACAAGACTGTCCAGTCCTTCAGAGTTATCAGGTATGATCACAACAGGAACTTCTGCAAGTGCTGCGAGAGGACCGATCTCATCAAGATTGCTGCTATTAAGACTTAAGACCAAGTCCACACCTGTTTCTATTGCACAGGTGAGAAGAGCGTTTTCAAGTGTATCGATACTGATGGGCAATGTCGTCACTTTTCTGGCGGTGCGGATAGTACGCTCCACATCTTCTGGTGTGGCATTGAGGGATGCTCCCAGATCTATCATGTCCGCACCCCGGTGCACAAAAGTCAATATTTTCTTTTCAAGGGCAGTGGTTTCCATACCAGTGGCATCCACTATCTCGGCCAGTATTTTCATGCGGCTGCCCCCTCCAAGCTTGAGGTCCTTTATCCACATTAAAGGTTCACAGGAGGCTTCCAGCTGTTCCACTTTCTCCAGGGCTAATTTCTTTCTGACATCTGCAAGCAGTTCACAGGCAGGTACTTTGGTGGAGAATTCTATCTTTCCTACAAAATCCAGCACATATCCCAGGTCATAAGCATGTTTCGGACCGAGGTATATCTTAGTGCCAAGTTCTTCCGCAACTCTGGAAAAATCCCCGGATACCAGGCCAGGAACGAATATGATATCGTAATGTTTTTGCAGCTGTTGGTCTTTCAAGGCTTCAAGAAGCCTTCGCGGTGTTATAAATGCTGCGATGTCTATGTCCAGTACAATCGTATGCGCTTTTGAACCCACGGCTTTCCTTACAGTACCTTCTGCAAGTTTTGCCGTAGCAACCAGGATATCCATGTAACCTAATTGTACAGGTAGTTAAAAAGAATATCTGCTGTAAAAAAGAAAAGACCAGGTGCAGTGATGTCACCTGGATGATCTTCATTCAGTTTATTATATCGATAATTGATCCTCCATGCCTTCTCTGGCCAAGAGGTTCAACAATTGATTGGCGTGTCCTGCTATAGACAGATGAATTGTTAGCTACTGTCTGAGGCATTGCACTTGCTGTATTCTTCGGGCCAAGCACCTGTGCAGACTGGACACCTGTCATAATGGCCATCACACGCACCTTGCCTTCATAGTCTTCCCTTATCCTTGCACCCCATATGACATTTGCATTGGGTGAAAGTTCATAGGTAAGGGATGAAGCTATCTCTTCTGCTTCTTTCAGACTGAGGTCCGGGCCGCCTGTAATATGCACAAGGCTACCTGTCGCTCCTCTGTAGTCCACATCAAGTAAGGGGTGATTCAGTGCAGTGCGTACTACATCATTGCTCTTATCCTGGTTCTTGCTTTCCCCGACCAGCATTACAGCTACACCGCCACAACCCATGATCGCTCTTATGTCTGCGTAGTCCAGATTTATTAGAGATGGCTGTGTGATGGTCTCGGTGATGCCTTTTACGGTTTCCGCAATGAGCTGGTCCATTACTGAGAAAGCCTGCTCTATAGGCAGGTTTGGTACGTATTCCAGCAATCTGTTATTGTCAAGCACTATTACAGTATCAGCAGCTTTGCGCAGGTCCTCAAGTCCTTCTTCTGCCTTGACGGTCCTTGCTCTTTCCACCCTGAACGGACTGGAGACCATGCCTACTACTATGGCTCCTTGCTCCTTTGCGATCTCTGCTACAACAGGTGCGACACCGGTACCGGTTCCTCCGCCCATGCCTGCAGTGATGAATACAAGGTCTGTTTCCTTGAAAATGTCTTCAAGTGTACCGCGGGCCAGTTCTGCTGCCTTTGCGCCTACTTCAGGATATCCTCCGGCACCAAGCCCGCGGGTAAGTGTCTTACCCACAAGGATCTTCTTGTCGGCTCTGATATTGTCCAGATGCTGTTTGTCTGTATTGATGGCAATGGTCTCTGCACCGTCTATGCCGATATTGTATAGCCTGTTGACGGTATTGTTTCCTGCGCCACCACAACCTACGATCGTGATACGCGGCATTCCGAAGCCGTCAAGCTGATCATCCACTGCTACTGTTTTTCGATACTCTCTATCCTTTTCTGTGTGTTTTAATGCTTCCTGTACTATGGATTGCACGTTCATCCCCTCGTTGGATTACTGAGTACACTTGTGTAATGAATATGTGAATGACCACATAGCTGTAATATGTGGATTTCCACGGATTCCTTCTGTGTGGAATTGTATCATTACCCTACAGTGCTACTATATATTTCTACTTGTTTTTATACTTATGTATTTATATTTAAAGTTCGAGGTAAGCACACATACCTACAGTGCAGGACAGCTTGCCTCTCCCTTATCTCTCTTTATACCATCATGATGCCCAGCATGATGCGTGGCAGCAGATGGAAAATCAAGTCAGATCCTCTTTCAGAAGGTACTTGATCGTTGTTGTGGGAGTATGCTGATGTCAGACAGATCTCAGACTAAGGCGACAAGAATACCACCAACATCCGTCATCTATCATCTTCATACACAACTTTACCAGCCCTATATTTTACAGATTGCTGTATATATATGTGTTTGTCGAATACATTTCCATTGTTCAGAAAAACATGCTGGTAGATGCATGTGGTCACACATAGCACTAAAAGCAAAAACATATAACAATTGTCACACATGAATGCACTAAAAGGGACATGTCCATGAATCTTCATCTATCTCCTGAAAAATCGCCTCAGAAGATCTTTGTATGTTTGAGGCAATGGCTTCTCATTAGTATATGCCTGGCCCTATTGCTCCATGTGTGTGCAGCAGATAACACAGCCGCATCAACAGCCGGAAATGACACAGATCTTGCGGGCATGTCTTTTCAGCAGTATATCATTGATCTGGATATGAGCTATGCGGATGGGATACTTGTGCAGGAAACATGGACACTTCTGCCCGGTAACGCAAATGTTACTCTGGTAGGTCTCTCAGTTCCAGCAGATTCCACAATAATGCTCTTTCAAAAACAGGATATGTCTGATGCCACCTCTGCAATGGATATAGAATATGACCGGACAGGAGATATCCTCTATTTCAGTGAGAATATCACTTCTGTATCATCGGGGTTGCCGCAGTTGTACAGTCTGGTCTATCTCTTACCGCAAAGGTCCAATGGGCAGTTCACCAAAATGCTCACACTACCAGGATACCAGCCATCTTCGGTCCACTCTCTTGTGCTGAACGTGAAAACAGATCAGGGTTTTGATCCGGTGATAATTGACGGGAATGGGATGTCATTATCTTCTAATTCCAGGCGCGAGGGTAATATCACGACTTTCTTTTTCTCCCATCCGGCCTTCAATGAGATCACAGTGTCCACAACAAAGGTAAAGACATCAAATGGTCCCATGTACTTGTCTGCTTTGTTCTTCTTAGTTGGCCTGCTAGCTCTTGGAGGCGCCATCTATCTGAATAAAAAGAACAAAGGTAGGCTCGAGGATACAGACTTTCAGGAACTGGAATACAGGTACGCTGCAATACAGAAAGTCCTCTCAGCAATTGATTCGGACCTGAAGGACAAGATCATCGATGAAGATGTTCATAGTTCTATGTCCGTCAAATACAAAAAAGAGGCATCTGCAATAAAGAAGGAACTTGACAAAACATCGGATAAAAAGCAGAAACGTTGAACTGCGCCGGAATAAAGTGCTAACTGGAACATTTTTTGCAGCCTCATTTTGCCGGGTATGCTTCGCATTTGATCGGTTTCAGTTCTTTAATATCAAGCGTTATCCAGCCAATATCATAGCTTTGCCGCATGAAGGGCATATCAGCCCACTGCGTATTCTATTATCTAGCTAATGCTTATTTTTAAAACCTCAAAAGCCAATTGGATCAAATGGTAAGGGTCTGCATTATAAAATAAATTTTTCGGATATGTTTTAGAGTAAAGAAGAAACTGAATAAGTTAATCAAAATGTCAAATATGACTACGTATGTAATCATAAAACATTCCTAAGTAAAAGGATTATATACTATGAAAATAAATCAAATCTTTACTTCATATCTAAAATAATATGGAGAAAGCAACAGAGGTGATAAACTGAAGACATTGTCTATCTATCTATCTATTGTATTGCTAATTTTAGTATTACTTACAGGAACGTCTTTTGCAGATACAAGTGACGACGACTATCTCAAGAAAGTAAATTTTGACAACAATTCACTTGAGATAAGTACTAATCTTAAAAATTTTGATGTGGTGACACCCAACACTGAAGCTTTTATGAAAGCTGCAGAAAATGACAAGGTCAGATTAACTCTATTGGGAAAGGAGCTTGAGCTTGAACTAAAAGAAACAAATGTAATCAGTGAAAGTGCGAAAATAATCAAAGAGAATAAAACAGGCATCTATTTTGTAAATGCTCCATATGTAGATACCTATAGTGGATATGTAACTGGTAAGGATGATAGCAGGGTATCATTGACTGTAGCAGATGATGTTCTTATTGGAAGTATCAGGGTCGAGAATAAAACATATATCATTGACCAAACAAACCAAAAACAGGCTGGAAATGTCATTCATGTGGTTTATGATCTAGATGATTTTAAAGAACGGGAAATTAAAGAATATAATACTTGTGGCGTTGATGAAAAGGAAGAAGCTGTGAGCAATGAGATATTTGCAGAGAGCTTGTCTTCAGAAGGGGCGATTACATCTTCCATATTAAGTTACACTCAGATAGACATCCTGCCATGCTATGACCAGGATTTTGAAGATGATTATGCTAATCCAATAGCTGAGATTGTATCTATGGTTAATGAGGTAAATGGTGAATTAGCAAATGCGAATGCAGACTTGAATATTCATTTCTTTAAAAGATACGGCTATCTAAATGTTGGGGATGGTAGTGCAGATGCCACATTTGATTTTTTTGAAGACGATATAAAGCCCTATCGAAATATGACCGGCAGTGATTTGGCTATGTTGTTTTATGGAAAAGATTTCCCAGGTGATACAATAGGACTTGGCTGGAGTTTTAATGGAGACTCTGGAAGAGCCATTACTGTTGTTCAAATGGTATCTGCGGGTCTTTTTTCCAGTTATCAAGCTACATATAATGGCAGATGCGTCCTTATAACTCATGAATTCGGACACAACTTCGGTGCGAGTCATGAAGAAGCTTATAGATGGCCTGTTGGCCATGGTTGGCATTATACCTCTATGTGGTCTCCATTCGCAGGCACTTCATTCTTAGATGACTATATGGAAGTTGAATACTCGGATTTAAATCGTCACGGGAATGCATCGCACAACAACATATTGCATGTGGCAGCTAATAAAGAAATTATATCAGACTTTAGGGAATTACACTCTGATGTCGACACCGTTGGAGTTTACGACAATGCTGGTACTTGGGCCTTGTGGAACCTATCTTCCGGTTATCTGGACATTGTTGGATATGGATGGTCAGGGACAAAGCCGGTTGTAGGAGATTGGGACGGTGACGATGAAATAGAAGTTGGTATCTATGACCCGGTAAATTACAGGTTCTTGTTAAGATTAGATTCAGGCAGTTACCAAACAATTCCACTCGGATGGGCTGGTGTTACTCCGGTTATAGGCGATTGGGATGGAAATGGAAATGATGAACCAGGTGTATATGACAATGCTGGTACTTGGGCTCTCTGGAACCGTAACACTAATTCTGCAGATATTGTAGGATTTGGATGGTCAAACACAAAACCGGTTGTGGGCGATTGGGACAACGATGATGCAACTGAGGTTGGTATCTACAACACTGCTGGCAACAATTTCTTGCTTAAGACTGGATCTAGTTATCAAACAATAGGCCTTGGGTGGGCTGGCGTTACTCCGGTTATTGGTGACTGGAACGGAGATGGGACAGATGAACCAGGTGTATATAATAATGCTGGTACTTGGGCACTGTGGAACCGTAATACCAATTCGGCAGATATTGTAGGCTTCGGATGGTCTGGAACAACTCCTGTTGTAGGTCATTGGACTGGTGTTGACGGTAAAACTGGAGTTGGTATCTTTGAAGCTACCAACAATAGGTTCCTGTTGCGGGTAGATTCTACTTTAGATCCAGTATTCATAGATCTTGGATGGAGCGGAGTTACACCCGTAATAGGTCATTGGAATGAGTATTCAACGTTTGTTTAATTTCAATGAACGTAGTATGTTTAATTGAGAATAGAAGAGCTGGTTTCAGCTCTTTCTTATTTAAAATATCTGAAATCTATTTTAAAGAATAAACAGATGTTTGTAAGAATAAAGGATAAGGAAGAAATATGGGAAAGAAAATAGACACAATTACAGGCATTGTAGTTGTATTATTGTTAATTATTACAATTTATGCTTTTTCGCAACAGTATATTGAAGTGAAAGAACAACAAGATCGTTTAGATAATATATCGGAAGAGCG